>SCST01000451.1 GCA_004299465.1 Methylovulum sp.
AGCATTCGCACCGCGCGACGCGCTGGACGGTGATTATGTTAATGCCACCACGCGGGATAATTTCCGCATCGCCCATGATATCAGCTCTTACAGCTTTACCGCGCTGGCCAAAGCAGGCCGCGCAATGATGACTGGCCGCAACGGTTCGCTGCTGACCTTGACTTATCTGGGAGCCGAACGGGCAATCCCTAATTACAATGTGATGGGAGTCGCCAAGGCCAGCCTGGAAGCCAATGTTCGTTACATGGCGGTGGCACTGGGCCCTGAAGGCACCCGCGTGAATGCTATTTCCGCAGGCCCGATCAGGACGCTCGCCGCTTCAGGCATCAATAATTTTAAAGCCATGCTCAGCAAAGCAGCCGATACCGCACCGCTAAAGCGTAATGTCAGTATTGATGAAGTCGGCAACGCGGCCGCATTCTTGTGTTCGGACTTGGCTTCGGGTATTACCGGGGAGATCACTTATGTCGATTGCGGATACAATATTGCCGGTTTGGCTGCCTCTTGAGTGCAATAATATTTTATACGGTAATCAGGGCCACCTTATTAAAATAAAAGCTTTTTAAATCAATATGGTACAAGAATAAAAAACACCTTCAAATGGCGCTTAAAATTACAATTTATTGATTTAGCAATAAATTTAAAAGTCAAATGAGGTAGCCCTGATACGGTAATAAAAAATACTAGGCAACATATAAAACCTGTGTATAATATCCGCTCTTTGCTGGTGTAGCTCAGTTGGTAGAGCAGCTGATTTGTAATCAGCCGGTCGCGGGTTCGAGTCCCATCTCCAGCTCCAAATAAAATCAAGGGAATCAATGACATAAAACGTCGCTGATTCCCTTTTTTATTGCCTACAAAATCGTTGCGTGACTTTTGCGTGAGTCGCTTCCGCAAACCGTTTCAGCCGCAGCAATCAAATTGCCTAAATTGGCAGACGAATAATGCGTCGTCATCCGGCTTGATTTGTGACCTAATAAGTCTTCTCGGTCTTCGAAGGAAACATTCGCGGCTCTCAGGCGATGCCCGAACGTATGCTTTAAGTCATGGACTCTCGCTTTATTAATCAACCCCGCACGCTTTCTTGCTTTTTGCCAAGCTGAGTTATTCATGGTCAAAACCCGATTGCCGTTATAGGTAAACACATATTCAGGATGTTGCCCCCGCAGT
The DNA here is from genome assembly GCA_004299465.1 of Methylovulum sp. Classification (GTDB taxonomy): domain Bacteria; phylum Pseudomonadota; class Gammaproteobacteria; order Methylococcales; family Methylomonadaceae; genus Methylovulum. The sequence continues at coordinate 1,171 of SCST01000451.1, forward strand.
TCTTCAATGACTGATCTTGCTTCACTGTTTAAAACGACAACCCGGCGAATCCTGTTTTTCACAGCATGAGCCGGAATAACAAAAACACTGGTGTTATGTTCTGGAAGACGAACTTCCCATTCCCAGCGCAAGCCACAAACTTCTTGCTCCCTGCATCCCGTATTAACCTTAAATAGCGCCATACGGAGCAGATGCTCAGGCAGTTCTTTAAACAACCGGTCTTGCTCATCCCAGGAAAGCGGGTAATCCCTACAAATCAATGCAGGTGGCATTCATTAGCGATTTTTGACATAGTGCAGCGCCAAACTTTGCAGCACTTATGGCATGAACTCCGCCCCCACCCCACTGAATATTGAATCAACGCTATTTTGCCCCAGACGTAGCTGTCCTTGCTATCAATCTTTGGAGAACCACATTACCAAAGACGGGACTTACACCACCAAGAATGATGGCGTGGTGCGGCAGATGTTTAACTGCGGGGAAGGCAAACACCGCTTTTCTGAAACGGGTTACAGTGATCTATTTGGCAAGCATGGCAGCTTCAAAGAATATGAGCAAGTGTGTAAGCTGGGCTGCTATGGCTTATCGGCTGATGCCATAGCGGATGTGTTGCTCAAAGACCCTCGAACCATTGCCACATGGCAGCGGGGAGTGAGCAAGAAAGCTAATCTATTTCATGACGTTATCTGCTTATCGATAACCTTGACCGTGTTGTTTATACAGATGGATGAGTTGTGGTCTTTTTTGAGAAACAAAAACAACACGTTGTGGGTATTTGTTGGCTTTGAAGTGGATTCCCGCTTTTGGCTAAACTTTGAACTGGGCAGTCGAACCACGCACACCGCAACCCAGCTGGTGACACGCATAAAAGACTACATCGGCAAGCTGTCCCGGACGATGCCATTAAAGGTGACAACCGACAAGCTGGCAGCATACAAGACTGCGCTACAATCGGTATTTACTGGCCACAGTGACTATGTTTATCTACAAATCGTTAAGAAAAGGGTAAAGATGCGTTTAGTCACCGTCAAGAAGTGTTTTGTCAAAGGAACTGAAGACGATTTTAAAGGAAAAACCCAAAACACCTCTTATATTGAGCGGTTTAATCTGACGTTACGGCAACGGGTGTCTTATTTACAAAGAAAAACATTGGGGTATTGCAAAAAGAAAGCCCATTTTACCGATACCCTTTGGATTAATCTCTATGACTATAACTATCGATGCCCGCATAAAAGCTTAAGGCAGCCACTTGCACTGCCTGGCGTGTCACGGTTCCAAAAAAAATGGACGCATCGAACACCGGCCATGGCAATGGGATTGACTCAAGCGGCATTAACTTGGCGGTTCTTATTCGTGATGCCTATTTCGGTAACTCCTTGATAAAAATCAACCTGCATTGATTTGTAGGGACTACCGGAAAGCGGGTAAATCTCTCTGGCATCTTTTTGGGGAAGCAGTTTGATTTTCGGCGCAGTGACTAACCAGGTCAAGCCATATTCATCACGCCATTCTGTTGCTGCAAGGTTGAGAATATGCCTTACGGTCTGTAAGGCATAGTTGATGGTTCTATTCTTAACCCCTTCTTTCTGGCGTGTTTGAATGAAACTTTGCAATGTCCCCATGTGAACTAAATCCAGGGACACATCCCCAATATAAGCATCCAGTATTTTCAGCTGTAAGGCGTCGTCTTTCAGGCTGGATTTTTGCGATTCCATCAAATGCTTGGTCGCAGCCTCCCTAAATATCCGTGTCGGACGAACGCCATACACGGTTGCCTGACGGTGTTCTTCAACCAAGTGCATCAGGTAGCTTTCGGCTTCTTCGAGGTTGCTTGTGCCAGTGCTTTGGCAAACGCGTCTGCCTTTGATAACTTTGTCGATATGCCAGAACTCGCCCCTTTTGACGAGCCCTGATGTTTTTTTACGTCCCATGATTCATTACCTCGTTGAGTTTGATCGGGACGCCCGTTGCGTAACTTGTACTCATCAAACCATGCGTCCAGATCAAGACGGTCAAAACCTATTCCTTGAGTCCCTATTCGGAACTCCACGAGATCAGGCCGCACTTCCTTGTTGAACCGGTTTCGGTCCATACCGAGATAACCGGACGCATCTTTCAAGCGAATCACGCGCGGTAATAAATGCACTGTTGCTTGCATTGATTCATTCCGCGTGTTTTCTGCACTTGCGTTAACCTGACCATCACACGTCTTGCGTGACAGTCGGGTATTTACAGTTTTTGTTTTTTGATTTTTTTCAGCAGTGTTTTTCATGAGTATTTACTCCGTAGTTGAATGACACTGCTGCTTTACAGTTTTAGTTTTTTTGCACCTCTTACGAAAGTTGTACTTTTTAAAATATTTAAAACACGTTGATAACAGACGAAAATATCGACCTGTAACCGGTACTTAATGGTTTTATTTTTTGTGCATGTTTTTGCATAACACCAACACAAAAATAAATTCCAATGAACTGCGTTTAACAACTGCATTATGTTTTTTTATGTTTCACCTCATTGCTGATTTGTTTAGTTTGGTAATTTCGTTTTTACCGCTGTTTTTGAAACGGCAATTCATGGCTAATTGCCGATATTGCCGAAGGTGTTATTAAGAAAATGTCTGGCAGATGTGCGTCATTAAAAACCAGTATCAACTGATCAAAATTCCTCAGCCCTCCGCTCCCAAAACCCCGGTTCGTCATGGTGAGCATTCCGCATCGCCATTTCTAAAGGTAAAACATAGAAACGGATAGCTTCATCACGCAAGGAGCCATCGGGGTGTTCCAAATAATCCCGTAGCTTGCAATAAGTGGGATCAGTCTCGTCCATAGGCAAGTCGATATAGATTCGACCCATAGAAGATTCAAAGCCATTTTCACTGGCAAAAGCAGCACAGCTGCACCAAGCGATGGCGTGTCCATCCAGCCAGTGCAGAAAGGTTTGTCGCTTAGGGTTTTGCTCCCAGTCATGTCTTGGGAAGCATGAGTCTTCGTCGTCATCTTGGGGATGAAACTCGACAAACAGCACGTCCCGCTGTTTTTTGCGGGCAATGGCATCAATGTATTCAATTAAAGCGGGCATGGTTTGATCTCCTAAAATGGGTAACCATTAGCACACGCGCACGCTACGAAAACCGGTATTTAAATACCGGCAGTGTGTCGGCGGTGCTATCAATGAAAAGGGTTATAAAGCGTTAGCGCATTAGAAATGAAAATTCGCCATTGCTTGCCGTTGGGCTTTAACGTGTCGCCGGTCATACAACGCCGTGGTCTGGATGTTTTCATGTCCTGCCAATTGACTGGCGGTATTGAAGTCAACGCCTTGTTCCAATAAACGGGTCACAAAGGTTCGCCGTAGATCGTGGGGCGAACAATGGGCAATACCGGCTTGTTTCGCACGATCTGCCAAAATGCCGTAAACACGGTGTGCAGTGATACGTTGTGCCGGATGGTATTCGCCGTTTTTCGCCAATTGGCAAAACAATGCCCCCGGCTGATGACCTCGACAGTGTAACCATCGCCGCAAAGTCGGACGGGCAAGCATGGGTAAGCTCATTTCCCGTTGTCGCTGGCCTTTGCCTTCACGCACGATCAGCACACCCGTTCGGGTTTCATAATCAGCTAGATTCAGACTGGTTAGCTCACTGCGCCTTAAACCGGCATAAGCTAATAAGGTCAGAATAGCGGCATCGCGAATACCATTGACCGGATCACGTTCACAGGCAGCGAATAACCGGTTAATTTCTGCCGATGGTAATTGACGACCGGCGGGTAAGTTTTTTCCGGCAATACGGTCAATGGCTTGTATCCGTTGCCATTCCAACGCCGGAAACTGGCCTGACAAAAAACCGGCTTTTAGTACACCTCGAAGTGCCGCCAATGTCGTATTGATGGTGTTCGGCGACTTATTGCTGTGCCGTAAGGCTGCCCGAATACCGGCAATGTGTTCATAACGTAAAGCCATCCACGGCATCAGTTCCAATTCACCAGACCAGCCTTGCATCATGGCGACCTGTTGCAATAATGAACGCATTGAACGGCGGCCACTGGGTGCCAAATTATCGAGATATAACGTCAGTACGTTGCAGGACTGCGTGTATTGATGTACATGTTGCGGGGATGTCGTTTCGTTGTTCATACCGAAGCCTCGTCACGATCATGCACAAGCCCTGTATTGATGTTAATGTGTATTAACATCAGCGTCATGATCAGCCTGTTGCGTTGTTGATGCCGATATTGCCCCCGTTGATGATGCAGGCATTGTTGATATTGATGACGGAATAAACGCGTCGAACCATAGCGACAAATCATGTTCAATTGAGGCGTATTCATAGCAACCCCGCTTCGGCAAACGAATAACACGCCGTGCCGCCGATGATGAAATGATCTAATACGCGCACATCAACCAGACTTAAAGCGTCGATTAAACGGCGGGTAATCGCTTGATCTGCCGTGCTCGGTTCCGTTATACCGGAAGGATGGTTGTGGGCTAAGATGAGTGCCGCAGCATTCAATTGTAACGCCCGTTTTACCATCTCGCGCGGGTAGACATTAGCGCCATCAATGGTGCCCTGGGAACAGCATTCGGCTTTAAGGACGCGGTGCTGGTTATCTAGGAAGATGCAATAAAACACCTCGTGTTCGAGCACTGCCATTTCCAGCATCAAATACTCCCGCGTGATTGCAGGACTGGTTAAGGCTTGGCCGCGCACAAACTTGCGCCGGATGAGTTTTCTCGCCATAGCCAGAATTTCGTCTGAACTGACGGGACGCAATACCTGAAAATGGCCTGGGGTTTCGTGTACCTGAAAAGGATTAGTCATAGATGTTCTCCAAATAACGGACGCAACTAACCCTGAGCAGGGTTGCCCATCGGGTGGTCACGTCCGGGTTTAATAATGAAGTGAGTCTATCGAATTAACGGAATGAAAAACGACAGACTGGAAGGAATTACAGGAAACCAAATACCTTAGCTTTCAGGATAAAGCTTCTCGATGTCAGCCAGGATGTCACTGACATTGGACAACGAACGGCGTAAGGTTTTAGCAGTATGCCTGCGCGGGTCGATACGTTTGACCGTATCGCGCAACTCGGTGACCAGTTCCATTAATTCCGGTGACAAATCACCTGAGCGGCTTTTGGTTGAGCTTGTTGTAGTAACCTGCTCGATTGGCGCGGGTGATGATTCAGAAGCATCCGGTTTGATGTCAGATGTTTCCGGTGTTTTTACCGGTTTATCTGATGACGGTACTGCTGTTGGTTTCTCTGGCGCTGCTATTGGTTTTTCCGGTACCGTCTTTGTTGCTACCTTTGTTTCCGGTACCGCTTTGGCTTCCGGTTTTGCTTTAGTTTCTGTTAGGGTTTCATTTTTCTGAGTCATGGAAATATCTCCAAGTAATAAAAATAAGGGATGAACGAGAACGATCTCAATACTCTTCCGGCAATAAAATAGTGGTCACACTTCGGTCTGCTTCGGTAATCAGCCACACTTTGACTGGCGTTAATGTCTTGTCCTCGCTTGTCGGTGGCTGTAATACATACGCTGACAGGATGCGGGAACCGAATTTAAGGGCATCCTCGTTGGCTTGTGCATCTTCGGGACAAACATCGCCCCAATCGCCGGTTACATGGCGTTTAATCAGTTCCAATGGGTTGATCTGGTAACGCTGCATGATGTCTTGCGCTCCTGGCGTGTTATACAAATTGCCTAGAACGAAGCGCGGCGAAGGTGTTACGGATGTGGTTGAATGTGTGGTTGTACTCATGATATGGTTCTCCGGTAATTGAAAAGTTATATCGAAAACACGCGGTGGACGACTCGCAAAGTACAATCCACCGCGTTTTTTCATTGTGATGTTTATCTAGCGTCGATTCTAAGCTACTGGTTATTCGTCCAGCGCCTCCTCTGAAGACGTATCGTCTTCGTCTTCCCAATCATCGTAGTCATCGTCCGATTCCGGCGTGTAATCAAATGCCGCCGTCAACACGTCGGCATAACGGGATGATAAATACCGTACACTACGACCCGCTTCAAGGCAGTAGGCATGGGACTCCGGTTGCTTTAACAACTGCTGATAGCTTTCACTGGTCTGCACCAGAATGTCAGCCAAGGTCTCAATACTAGGAATGAGGGCTTCAGTGATGGCAAGTGTGGTCATAACGATCTCCATAAAATAATGAATGACCCTCTGCGCACTCAAAAACCTACGCGCACGCGAAAGCGCACCGGATTTTCAAACCTGATGTTTTAGGAACAAACGTGATGAATTTGAGGGGCGTCGAGGGGAATACGCGACATTTTGAACAAACACATGCCGCTGACACATTATATCATAACAAACGTGCATTCTCAAGCATAATTTGTTATAAATACTAATAATATCAATATCTTATGATTATGCGGGTTTGAACGTTTTCTAGCTAAAAAATGGATAGATAAATTGGCAGTGAATTTAGGTACGCCCAAGATATGTCAGCAAAAAAACATTTATTGGATTTCTACCATTCGCCAATTGGCGAATCTGAAGTGTACCAGTGTCAATTCGTTATTTGCAGATATGATAACAACAAAGTACATCATGCCCTGATTTCTTAAGAAGGGCTTGCAGGCAGAAAGCTATCTTGCAATAACCATCTGCCTTATGCTTAAAATGGATAATGAAATATACCTTAGTTTGTTGTAGGTTTTTTCGACTTCTTCGAACTTAATGCGTCATCAATACCATCAATAATGCCTTTCCATTCCTCCATCGAATAGAGCTTGCAAATTTTCTTGTATTCTGTATATATGAATTCATCCCTTGCCCCTTCAAGCATATAAGCAAGTATATCGGCGACATCGTTACCTAGCTTTTCAACCAGTTCTCGACCTTGTTTTTTGGGAGAAAGCTTGTTTATATTTACGACTTTCGAAGATTTAGATTCTGGCTCAGACAGATGTTCTAAATTCTTAACATTTTTAGAATTATCATTAGATTTTAAGTCATTATTGCTAGCCTGCTTCTTGTCAGTAGTTTTATTATCTTCAGATTTCTTCGTCGAAGATTGTTTACCATAAAGTTTAAGTTTTTCCGCAGCCTCATTTAACTGGGTGCTAGTTGGATACCCGTCGCTGGACTTGAAAGCTGCCTCGTAGACTTCTT
>SCST01000452.1 GCA_004299465.1 Methylovulum sp.
CAGTTGTTCCATCACGTCCTTGTCACTGACGCCAGGCAGGTTATTCACAATGCTGATACGTTGCGGGTCCAGCTCTACCGTGACAGGGACACGTATTTCCGCCGTTTTTTTGTCCAGTTCCAGGCTGATGCCGGTTACCTTGCCAATCGGAATACCGCGCAATTGCACGGGTGCGCCTTCTGTCAGGCCGCGTACTGAACCATTAAAATACATGACATATTTTAATGTGTTGTTATAAAAAACCTGGGAGGATTGCTCATAGGTGTCGTATAGTGGAAACAGGCTGTTTTCAGCCATAATGGCGTCTGCCGCATCTTCAGCCGATGCTCGAAAGGCGATACCCCCGCTTAACAACGAAATCAACGGCCCGGTTCTCACTTTAAAGCCATCGGCCCCGGCCGATAAGTCGACACCGCTATCTATCCAGAAGCGGGTGTTTTTCCTGACAAACTGATCATAAGGCTTGTTGATAAATACTTTTAGCTTGATCGCATTAGCTTCAGCCGATAACTCATGGCTAAGCACTTCGCCGACAATAATCCCATGAAAATTAATCGGCGTGCCCGGCTGCATGGAACCCAGGTTATTGGTTTCCAAGATGAATTGCTTGCCCTCGGCATTGCTTTTCAGCAGTGGCGGCGAAGTGAGGCCGGTAAAGCGGGTCTGCCGGTGGCCGCCCCCCGGCTTGATACCGATATAAGGACCCGACAATAAAGTGCCTAATCCGGAAACACCGCCTAAACCCACTTGCGGCCGCACCACCCAAAAAATGGTTTGCTGTTTTAAATAAGTTTCCGCATCACTGTTCATCTGCGCAGTCACGCGTATGCTCTTCAAATCATCGCTGATATTAATTGCCGTAACTTTACCCACTTCCACATCGAGGTACTTGATCCTGGTTTTATCAACTTCCAGGCCGTCGGCATTGGGAAAACTGATCGTAACAACCGGGCCTTTTTCCGAAACGGCTTTATAAATTAACCAGCCGCTGACGATAAACGCTATTAACGGTAAAAACCATACCAGGGGCAGGCTTGATTTTCTATTGATGATGACATCTTCGGCATCGTAAGGATCGGTAAAATTATTCATAAACCATACTGATTATTCTTGGTTATCCCAGATTAGGCGTGGATCAAAACTTTTAGCGGCAAACATCGTTAAAACGACAACGGCGGCAAATGCCGTTGAGGCAGGCCCCGCAATGACTTGGGAGACTCCGCCTAAATCGACTACGGCAACAAGAATTGAAATCATAAAAATGTCCAGCATCGACCAGCGGCCGACAAAAGCAATGATACGGTACATCGTGGTCCACAAGCGGGCATTGCTCTGCCAACGGTAACGGACTTTCAGCAACAGCAGGCTGATCCCCAGCAGTTTGAGCAACGGTACCAGTATGCTGGCGACCAGTACCAGGATCGCTATCGGCATCATATCCTTGTCGATTAACGCAATAATACCGCCCATAATCGTGTGCTGCTCGGTAACGCCCAACTGCGTAACCGTCATGATAGGGAAAATATTGGCCGGAATATAAAGGGCATAACTGCTCAATAAAAGCGCTGTTGTGTATTGAACGCTATTAGGGATGCGGATATGCAGACGGCTGCCGCAAACCGGGCACCTACGGGGGAGCTGCCGAGCTTGTTGACTCAAGTATCCACAGTCATGGCAGCGGATAAGCCCTTGAGCGAGAGCTGTCGCGTTAGGCTTCATGGCGTCGTAAATGCGCTATGCGTTGCCAGAACAGGTAGGTATCCAGGCTGCTTGCCAACATGGCTGTTATCAGCAGCAAGGTAACAAAGGCATAAAGGCCGAAGCCCAGTTTTAAATCGGCTGTGGATGCCAGCTTGACGCAGGCGACAATAATGCCCAGCGTATACACCTCCAACATGGCCCATTCATCCAGGTGTTGCAGCCAGCGCATCCAACTACCCAGATACCTGTTCGGCTTGTCAAAATAAAGATGCACGCTGATCAGTAACGACAAGATAATATTAGTAAGCGGAAACAGGATGCTGGACAGGAAAACCAGTATCGCCACAGCCCACATCCCCTCGTTAAATAAACCAATGACGCCCGACCACAAGGTGCCGTCATGACTGTTGCCCAATAACTTTATGCCGATCAACGGCAATAAATTGGCTGGAAAAATGACAATAAGCCCTGCAACGGACAATGCAAACGTGCGTTCGATGCTTTGTTTGCGCGGCCTGTAAAGCAGGTGGCCGCAACGCGGGCACAGCGCTTTTTCACCGATTTCGGGCAAGGCCCGATTAAGCAGTAAATCACACTCGGGGCAGGCATCGAATTTTGTATTTTCCATGATCAAATAATCGACCCTAAGCCAGGGTTGTTATAGCTTGCTAAATTTTGCATATAACTGTTTTTAATCAGCGAATTGGGCGCATAACAGCCGGGACATGATACTTTTCTGGTAGTCTATCAAATTATCTTTATTTTTTATTGCTTAATAAGGTCTTAAGATCCGCAAATGGATTATGAGTGGCGACAGCTGCGCTTGTTTTATTGACCGATACGCTGCCATAACGCATTTCCTCATAACGCGAATGCTCATTATCGTGACAATAAAGGCACAGTAATTCCCAATTACTGCCGTCTGCAGGATTATAGTCGTGATCGTGATTCTTATGGTGTACGGTTAACTCGGCCAGGTTTTTATGGGTAAATTCACGCGCGCAACGCCCACATACCCAAGGATACAACTTAAGCGCCTGTCCGCGGTACGATTGCTCTCTCAGTTCCTGGCTGCGGCGCGCTTCGGTAACAATCTGGTTTAACTTGTTTTTATCGAGTTGAGTCTTTTTTAGCGTCATAAAACACCTATAGGGATGTTAAAAAATAGGTAACCATTCAACCCCTTGCTGTAGGGCGCGCTACGCTTCAGGCAAGGATATAAAAATACGGGTACAAGCATAACCGATTTTAGCGGCAATATCCCGTTCCCAGCCGATTCGCATATAACGCGAAGGGAGCAGTAAACGGCCAGCCGAAATTTATAGTAAAATTTTTTCGTAAGGCGCAATATTCAACATCACCATTATTAAACATCAACCAAGAGGGTAAGTTTATGGGCTGGAGAGAACGCACACATCAAGAAACGTATACGGATGCGGATGTCGAAGAACGATTGAAAGCCGAATTGCCGCACTGGTATCTTGAAGGCGGCTGGATTCGCCGCAAATATAAAACAAGCGGCTGGAAAAGCACGCTGATGGTCGTCAATACCGTCGGGCATCTTGCCGAAGCGGCATTTCATCACCCTGACCTGACTGTTTCTTATGCTTTTGTTATTGTCAAGCTGATGAATCATGCCGCAAAAGGGATTACTAACAAGGATTTTGAGTTAGCCAAAAAAATCGAGGATATTATTATGTGGCAACCCGGCAAAGAAGACGGAGCGTTAGAAGGCACGCCTGATGATCCCAGGTTCAAGTACATCAAATATGATTAGCTTAGGCGCAAATTAAAGAATCATTCCGGCAAGGATGCCGGAATGATGATACGAAGCTATCAATGTAATTTTGTTATAAAAGGCATTTCAATCCGGCAGCCTGCAATCTCAGGTTGGTCTATCAAGTCCTGCTCAAAATCCCGATAAGTAGGCAACTGAAATGCGATACGGTTAATTTTTCCTGCTGAAAATTCAAATTCCAGCGCACCGCCTTTAGCGCGTGGACTGCCCTCTTTTGTAGTAAATAATAAAATGCCCACATTAGCCGCCTGTTTGTTTTGTTGGTCGGGAGCAATACGCGCGCAGCTCAATTCATCTATAGCCAGACCGGAAAAAACCTGCACTAATTGGCGCGCGCTGACAATCAAGCCTTCGCCCGGAATGACGACGGGGTCTACAACTTTAGCCGGGACAGCTGTATCCGTTTGGACAGGAGCAGTGATGGGTGCCGGATTTAACAAGCCCGCCAGGCCGAAATCACCTAAATGGTTTTGCAGCAGCACAGTGCCCTCCCCGTTTTTTGCCGTCGCCAGCAACGGGTATATCTGGCTTTCCATTTCAATTTGGTTAGGGTTTTTGAGTACGGCAACGAGCTGCCTTTCGATAGACTTCATCGGTAAAAAAAATTGTTCTTTTTTCTGCGAAGAGTCCTCAACCTGTTGCCAATCAGACGCCATGTTAA
>SCST01000453.1 GCA_004299465.1 Methylovulum sp.
TGAATACCAACGCTAGCCGATATTAAATGTCCTGCAACGCTATCTCTGTCAATTGCCCATGCTCCAATCTGAAAAACCGCTTGCAATACTGGCGAATAAGCTCATTGTTATGCGATGCAAAAACAAAAATGCCTACGGATTCAATCAAGGACTCCATGCGTTCTTTCGCTTTGATTTGGAATTCGGCATCGCCGGTACCAAAAATTTCATCGACCAGCAGAATATCGGGTTGTGTAGATGTCGCTACGGCAAACATCAGCCGGGTCGCCATGCCGGAAGAATACGTGCGTACTGGTAACTGTAAGAAATTGCCTAATTGGGTGAATTCCTCGATTTCTGCGGTTTTGCCGCGAATTTCAGGCATCGATAAACCCATCAATATGCCCATGCGGATGATATTTTCATAGCCGGAAAGCTCCGGGTCCATGCCGGCGCCTAACTCCAACACGGTAGCGACCTTGCCGTCCCGGACTACTGTTCCGCTCACCGGGTGGTAAACACCGGCCATCGTGCGCAGCAACGTGCTTTTGCCGGCGCCATTATGGCCTATCAACGCAACGGCATCGCCATCGTGCAAGTCAAAACTGACTTGATTAAGTGCCGTGACAATCTGAATATGCCCTGCTTCGCTTTCGATACGCCCGCCCGTGCTGATGCGCACCAACTGGTTGCGTAGCGACATGCTGCGGCTGTTGTAAACCGGGTACTGAACCGTTACGTTATCGAATTTGAGGACAGCCACTATTAAACCCAGAACGCAATACGATCGCGTTTACTGTTGAACAGGTACAGCGTAAGCAGCCAACCGCAGGCCAGCATCGCAAGATTGGTTTCAACAACAAATACAGGCGGAGGATTGCCTAATAACGGGGAGCGAACGATTTCAATGAAATGCGAAAACGGGTTAAACCACATGATGTGTTCACTGAAAGGTAAATAGTTCGGGCGGTAAAATACCGGGCTGACAAACATCAGCAACGGCATAACCATAGCGACGAGGTATTCAAGGTCGCGAAACCTGGCGCCCAGCAAACCAATCAGTAATGCCAGCCAGAGCAGGTTTAACGCGACCAGGAACAGGCCCGGCAACGCCAGCCACGCGTTGGCATTCATCGGCAAACCCAAGATCACGGCAACGATAAAAAAAACCGGCGCATTATGGGCGAAATTGATCAGGTGCCTCAGTAAAAGCTGCATCGGATGTATCGCCAATGGTAAATTCAGGTTGCGGATAATCGGGGCCTGACGGCTGAACAGCACCGTTGCCTCACTGATGATGCCGGAAATGAACTGCCAGAGTATCAGTCCAGCCGTCAAGGTCGGTACAAAAGTAGCCGCATCGACTCGAAACAGCTCGCTCCAGATAAAACCCAGGCCCGCCGAACCGCCGGCAGTACCCAGCGTCATCCATAACGGACCCAGCACACTGCGTTTGTAACGGGCGCGCACATCACTCAATGCCATAAACGCAACAATACGAAAACAATGCAAGGACTGCATAATGTCCGCAAGTCCCGGCTGTTTTTTAAGCGATAAACTCATCGTATGATCAGATTCGATTGCAGCGCATTATTTTTTGATATACAGGTCGGTAATCGTCCCGGTAATCATCTCGGCGGCAAAACCGAATGTTTCAGACAAGGTCGGATGTGGATGTATCGTTAAACTGATGTCTTCGGCATCGGCGCCCATTTCCAGAGCCAAGACCGCTTCGGCAATTAATTCGCCGGCGTTGGGGCCGACCATACCCGACCCCAGAATCCTGCCGGTTTCCTTATCACACAAAATTTTAGTAATGCCTTCCTTGCGCCCCATGCTTAACGAGCGCCCGCTGGCCGCCCACGGGAAAACCGCCTTGTCATATTCCGCGCCTTGCTGTTTCGCCTGGTTTTCCGTCAAGCCCATCCATGCGATTTCCGGATCGGTATAAGCCACCGAAGGAATCGTCAACGCATCAAAACCCGCTTTATGGCCGGCCACAACTTCGGCGGCAACTTTACCTTCATGCACCGCTTTATGCGCCAGCATCGGATTACCGACAATATCGCCTATCGCAAAGATATGCGGTACATTCGTGCGTTGTTGCTTATCGACAGGAATAAAGCCTTGTTCATTGACGTTAACGCCGGCCAACTCTGCGCCTACCAGTTTGCCGTTAGGCCTGCGGCCTACCGCAACCAGCACAGCATCAAACAATTCGGATTCAGGCGCGCCTTTACCTTCAAAAGAAACTTTCAAGCCTTCGGGCTGCGCTTCTATCGCGGTCACGCGCGTTTCCAGCCAGATGTTTTTATATTGTTTTTTAATGCGGCGGAATAACGGCGTGATCAAGTCCTTATCGCAGCCTGGGATGATTTGCTCCATCAGCTCAACGACACTGATTTCAGATCCAAACGCATGATAAACCGTCGCCATTTCCAGGCCGATGATACCGCCGCCGACTATCAACAGTTTTTTAGGGATTTCTTTTAATGCCAAGGCATCGGTGGAATCCCATAGTCGCGGGTCGTCATTCGGGAACACCGGGATTTTGGTGGGCTGCGAACCCGCGGCGATAATCGCCTTTTCGAAATTAACCTGTACGGTGCCGGCTTCCGTCTGTACGGCGACGGCATTCGCCGAAATAAATTGCCCGGTGCCGTAAACAATTGTCACTTTGCGCTGTTTGGCGAGACCGGCAAGCCCGTCATTCAAGGTTTTAGTGACGCTTTGCTTCCAGGCGCGGATTTTGTCCACATCCAGGTTAGGTTTCGCAAAACTGACGCCGTGCTGTTCCAATTCCTCGGCTTCATGAATGATATGCGCCGTATGCAGTAACGCTTTAGACGGTATGCAGCCGACATTCAAACAAACACCGCCCAGCACCGGCTCGCGTTCGACCAGCACGACCTGTTTGCCTAAATCGGCGGCGCGAAAAGCCGCACTGTAACCGCCCGGACCGCCGCCTAATACCATTACTTCTGCATTCAAAACTGTTTCACTCATTTTTATATTCCTTATTAAAGTAACAAACGGCGAATATCGCTTAAGTGTTGCTTGATTACAGCCATGAACCGCGCGCCTTCGGCCCCGTCAATGACGCGATGGTCATAAGTCAGGTCCAGCGGCAGCATCAGTCGCGGTATGAAGTCTTTACCGTTCCAGACCGGCTGCATTTTAGCGCGGGTCACGCCCAAAATGGCGACTTCCGGTGCATTGACTATCGGTGTAAACGCCGTACCGCCGATACCGCCCAGACTGGATATAGTGATGCAGCCGCCCTGCATATCAGCCGGCATTAACTTGCCTTGCCGGGCTTTTTCGCTCTTTTCCGCCAGTTCAGCGGCCAATTGATTGATGCTCTTGGTGTTAACATCGCGTAATACCGGGACTACCAGGCCATTAGGCGTATCGACAGCGATACCGATATTAAAGTATTTTTTCAGGATGAGACTTTCGCCGTCACCGGACAATGAGGAATTAAAACTGGGGAACTGCTGCATCCCGGCAACCAGGGCTTTGATAATAAACATCAGGCCGGTAATTTTGATGTCGTCCTTGCTTTTTTCAGCGTTCAGCGCATTGCGGAAGGCTTCCATATCGGTAATATCCGCTTCGTCATGGTAAGTGACCATCGGCAGGTTCAGCCAGGCGCGGCTCAGGTTTTGTCCGGTAAGACGCTTGATCTTGCTGAGCTTTTGCGTTTCCGTATCGCCAAATACCGAGAAATCGACGGCAGGAATCGAAGGAATGCCCGCGCCGCTAGAACTAACGCCTTCAGTCATGGTTTTTTTGACAAAGTTCTTGACGTCATCTTTCAGGATGCGTCCCTTGCGTCCACTGCCTGATTTGACTTTGCTGATATCAACACCGAGTTCCCGCGCAAACAAACGCACAGACGGCGAGGCATGGGCTTTTGTCCCGGTATCCCGGAGCACAGGCTCAACGTCGGCAACGGGCGTTTTAGGTGCAGCGGCTGCCTGTGGCGCGGCTATCGGATCGGGTGCAGATGAAGCGGATACGACAGTTAGTTCCGCATTCGACTGCAGGGATGCAGGAGGTATACCCTCTGGGGCACTAGGGGCAATGCCGGGAGCAATTGCCGACGACTGCATGGATGCAGGAGGTAGGGCAATGCCGGGAGCAATTGCCGAGGACAGTACGGTCGCAATTAATGTGCCTTCCGATACTTTATCGCCGGGTTTAATAAACACCTGCTGCACCATACCCGCCGCACTGGATGGCAACTCCATACTGGCTTTATCCGTCTCAAGCGTTGCTACCGTCTGTTCCAGAGCAATAATGTCGCCTGCCTGTATCAATACCTCTACCACATCAATTTCAGGGACATTACCGACATCAGGAACTTTAATCTCACACACACTAGTCATATTTTTTCCTTATTCTTCCATTAGATTAGCCAAGGCGCTTTCGCATCAGCCGCTATGCCGTATTTGGCGACAGCCACATCGACTTTGGCATGCTCAAATTGACCCCGCTCCGCCAGGCTCTTCAATGCAGCAACGGTGATATGGTATCGGTCGACTTCAAAAAAACGGCGTAAATTTTCACGCGTATCGGAACGCCCGAAACCATCGGTTCCCAACACGGTATAAGGCGCATCGATAAGGCCGCGAATCTGTTCGGCAAAGGCGCGCGTATAGTCGGTGGCGGCGATGACTGGGCCGACTGCATTAGCCAGGCAATTCTTGACATGCGGCTGCTTCGGCGCTTCGCTTGGATGCAAGCGGTTCCAGCGTTCACAAAACTGTCCATCCCTTGCTAATTCGGTAAAGCTCGGGCAACTCCATAAATCCGCTTCGACACCCCAATCGTTTTTCAATAATTCCGCGGCGAATTCAACTTCACGGAAGATCGTTCCAGAGCCTAATAGCTGCACACGCGGCGCTTCACTTTCAGGCGTACGGCGGAAGCAATACATGCCTTTCAGAATATCCTGCTCGACGCCTTTGGGCAGCGCAGGATGGACATAGTTTTCATTCATCACGGTGATGTAATAGAAAATATCCTGCTGCTCGACATACATACGCCGCAAGCCGTCCTGGATGATAACGGCGAGTTCGTAGGAATACGTCGGGTCATAAGAGACGCAATTGGGCACGGTCGCCGCCATCATATGGCTGTGAC
>SCST01000454.1 GCA_004299465.1 Methylovulum sp.
CAATATATTGATGAGCGTGGACTTCCCGACATTCGGTATGCCGATAATCAGCGTCTGCAGCAATCTGTCGCCGGCTTCCTTGGCCGGCAGCATTTTATGGCATAAATCCGGTATCTGCCGGATCCTGTCGATTTGTTCGATGCTATAGGCCATCGTTTTTACGCCGCGCTCGCGTTCCAGGTAATGTTGCCATTGCCGGGTTAGCTCGGGGTCGGCGAGATCGCTTTTGCTGAGCAATTTGATGCAGGGTTTGTCGCCGCGCAAGGTCTCCAGCATAGGGTTTTGGCTGCTGAAGGGGATGCGTGCATCGAGAATTTCGATAATCAAATCGATTTGCGGCAGGATTTCCCTGATTTCTTTGCCGGCTTTGTGCATATGGCCGGGGTACCAATGAATGAGCATGATAGAGTTACGCGATAAGGGTTAGTGTTACGGGTATGTTAAGGCAAAAACGATGCGAGCGGGGTATGTACGCGCTATTATGTAGGCATTTATTTATATTCAGTCCGGCACAGCCATGCAAAAGACACCAGAAACTCAAGCAACCGAAATTAAAACAGTAAAGAGCAGTTTCCATGCCTATTTGACCCGCTTAAGATGGATCAAGCGTTGGGGCTTGAAGCGCAATGCCCTGGAAGAAAACGTCATGGAACACAGTTGGGAAGTGTCCGTGATTGCCCATACCCTGGCCCTGATTAAAAACCGTTATTTTAACGGCTGCGTGGATGCCAACGCCGTTGCCGCAGCCGCGTTATATCACGATGTTACCGAAGTGATTACCGGCGACCTGCCAACGCCGATCAAATATCATTCCGAAGCGATTCGCACGGCGTATAAGCAGATCGAAAAGCAGGCGGAAATCGAATTGCTTAATTTGTTGCCCGAAAAACTGAGGGCTGATTTTGAAGCGTTGATCCAGCAGGACAGGATGCCGGAAGAGCATAAACAAATCATCAAGGCTGCCGATAAAATATCGGCCTATCTCAAATGCCGGGCGGAATTAAAAGCCGGTAACCTGGAATTCGAAATGGCTGCCGAGCAATTGGCGTTGAAAATTGCTGAGTCCGAACAGCAGGAAGTTATCTTTTTTATGCAGGCTTTTGCGCCCAGTTGCGGATTGACGCTGGACGGCCTGATGAAGACATATTGAGTTTTCGGAGTCCATGTCGCTTAAAAAAGAGAGTAATAGCGAGGCCTTAGCCGATTAACTGGGAATTTTCCTTTGTACCTTAACACGCAGCAGTACGCATGAAAAAAGTAGAACCGCCTGAAATAAAAGCAGAGCCTGATTCTTTCGACGAATGGGTCAATGTGCTGTCCGAGCATAAAATGCCGATATTTTTTAATACGGCGCAAAGCATTCATAACATTATGAGTGACGATAAGAAAGGAACGATGGAATTGGCGTCTGTCATCCTGCAGGACCCGAATTTGACCGTCAAATTGCTGAAAATGAGCAACAGCGCCTTTTACAATCCCTCCCGCCAGAAAATGATCACCGTGTCCCGTGCCATTCTTAATCTAGGTTCCGAGATGATTCGTGAAATCACGCTGCTTTGCTCCTTTTTCGAGTCGATCCGGTCATCGGCCAATAAAGAGCGAGCCACTGAGGAAATAGCCCAAGCCATTCATGCGGCCTTACAGGCAAAGGCCTTGGCGGTTGCTGTGCACGATGTGTCGCCGGAAGAGATTTTTATTGCCACCTTGCTTAATCCTATCGGTAAAATTTCCTTTTGGTGTTATTGCCGCGAACAGGGCGAACGCATACAGGCCCTGGTAAAACAAGGCGCTAAAACGCGCGAGGAAGCCGAGAAAACCGTGCTGGGGTTTAAATTATCCGATCTTTGCGCACCGTTGAGCAAAGCCTGGAAATTAGGCGGCCTGATTGAAGAGGCGATAGAGCGCTTTCCTTCGTCGAGAAATCCCAGGGTAGAGCTGGTTCATTTAGGTTATGAAATTAATGAAGCGTTAAGAGAGGGGAGCGGTTCAAAAAAATATGCGGCGTGCATCAAGAAAATTGAGATGCTCACTAAGCAACCGGAAAAAACCGTGATAGAGCATATCAGGCAGCATACGAAACTCGCTTCGGACATTGTGCGCCAGCTTGGCGCCGGCGGTGCCTTGACGTTTGCCGAATACGACTTAAATCTGGAGCCTCTCGAACCGGAAGCGCCGCCGATTATTGACAAGCGGCAACTGCAATTCCAGATTTCGCAAGAAATCACGACGATCATCAACGACAAACTGGATATTAATTTATTGCTTGAAACCGTGCTGGAAGGGATTAAGCGGGGTATCGGCATGGACAGGGTTATGTTTGCGCTATTGTCCCCAGATAAACAGGCGCTTTATGAAAAACTGTCGATAGGCTGGCGCAAGGACGTCAGCAATAAGATTGTTTTCAATGTATTCAGTACGCCGCCGAACCTCTTTTTCCAGGCCTTGGCCGGTTCTCGCGCTTTCTGGTTCAAGCCGTTGACAGATGCCGGGTTGTATACGCTTCATGATATTAATGTCATCGGCAGGACCGAATGTTTCATTATGCCCATTTTTGCCAATAATAAACCGACCGGCATTGTTTATGCCGATCGCGGCATCGGCAACCAAGCCTTAACGGATGAAGAATTCAATTTCTTTAAATATTTTACCCAACAAGCCAATATAGGGCTGTCCATTTACCGCATGCAGAAAATGGCGTAACCGGCGCGGCGGCATCAAAGAGCGCCGTCATTTTTTGCAGTAATATTTTGAAAACGGCAATCAATCGATGATAACGAAAGCAACGATTATCCGGGCATCCAGGCAGGATATGGCCAGCATGCTCGATAACACAAATTGGACGCATGAGTTTAGCTGGCAACAACTGCTGATTCTCGGCGATTATTTCCAGTTGTGCAGCATGCCGGCGCATGGGCTAATTTATGATGAAGGCGATACCGGCGATTCGCTGGGCATCCTGATAAAAGGCTGCGCCCAGGTTTGCAAGGGCAATAATGTATTGACGACACTCAGGCCGGGCCGGACCTTCGGCGAGATGTCTCTGCTGGACCATCAATGCCGCTCGGCTAACGTCACCGCGCTTGAAGATTGTCATTTCCTGTCGATCAGCCGCGCAAATTTTGAAAAATTATCGAACGAACATCCGGCGCTGGCGTTAAAAATGGTGATAAAGATTGCAAAGCTTTTAAGCCAGGCCTTGCGCCTGACCAGCGGACAATTGTGCGAGTTTTTGGAGAGCTGACCTGCGGCAGGTCAATCTGTGCCGTCCGGCATGCATTGCGCGTCTTAATTGCATGAAACCCACGTTGTCTGTATCCTGCACGCCCATGCAAATAAATCTGATTTCGATAGGGAACCGTATGCCGGGCTGGGTGCAGCAGGGCTATGATGAATATGCCAAGCGCCTGCCGCGTGAATGCGAGCTGCTGCTTAAAGAAATTGCAGCGGGTAAGCGCGGTAAAAACAGTGACATTGCCCGTATCGTCAAAGACGAAGGCGAGCGCATGGCGGCGGCGATTCCGTTCGGTGCGCATGT
>SCST01000455.1 GCA_004299465.1 Methylovulum sp.
CCAGGGATGGAGGAGGTAGGGCAACGCATGGAGCAGTTGCCGGCGACTCCAGGGATGGAGGAGGTAGGGCAACGCATGGAGCAGTTGCCGGCGACTCCAGGGATGGAGGAGGTAGGGCAACGCATGGAGCAGTTGCCGGGACAAAACAAAAAGCGGTAGCGGCAATTACAACAAATAAAACCAGCTCACAGAAAAAAGCCGCTATGCCGTTAAATAATAAGCTCAATCTGCCTGGTAAACCGTCCTATAAAACTCATGCGTTGAAAAATACGCAAATAGTCCGTAAATGAAACACGAAATTTATCACGAAATAATCAATGGCAAATGACACAACACAACACAACACAACACTGGATATTGCCTTACCGCCGTGTCCAGCGGTTCTTGTCAACATCCAGCAAGAAATGGGGCGGCCCCAGCCAAACCTGCATAAGATCGCAGAACACATCTCCCGCGATGTACTGCTGACCGCCGAAGTGCTGAAAACGGTTAATTCGCCGTTTTATGGCCTGCGTAATAAACTAGGCTCCATTCCTGATGCGATCAGGATGCTGGGCCTCGACCGTATTTACTCGCTAGTAACGGCGGTTTCCTTGCGTCATAACGTCCCGCTGGAGAAAAACCTGGAATACTTCTGGAGAGACGCGGCAACACTCGGCATTCTTAATGCCAGTATCGCCAAGGTTTTGAGATTTGACCCTGATATGGCTTATTTAATGGGCTTGTTTCATGACAGTGCTGTGCCGCTTATGACGGCAAAATTTCCCGATTATTTCTTGCGGCTGAGGGAATTTCATGGTGACAATTTGGATATCAGCTTAGCTGAAGATCGGATCTTTAATACCAATCATGCCTTGCTCGGGAGTCTGATGGCGCGTTCCTGGCATTTACCTGAGCAACTGGTCCTGGCTGTCCGCTTCCATCACAGCGATGGGTTATTTACCCAAGGGCTGGGTAGCAAAGCGCTCTCATTGATTACCGTCAACCTGCTTGCGGACAGTGTCAATGATTATATTTGCGGCAATTTGAATATTCATTTTGAACAGCTTGAAAACCAAGTGCGTGATTATCTATTCCTTTCTGATGATAACGCTTATCAACGCGTTATAGATGCCGCTTTGGATGCAGTCCATCAGTAGCCAATATTAGAGCAGGCCTCGCCGCAGCTTATACCTATCATACTTTTTAGCAGCCTGCGTATTACATTACTTTTTCAATGCCATTTATTTGTAATAGAATGGGCGGCTTTATTTGCCTGTTTCCATGTCATCGGCGGGCGGTAATATCATGGTGTTTATAACTATAAAAAAGGGTCAGTGTTATGTGTTGGAGTGGAGAAGCGTCCGGCGTGTTAGCCATCGCGGGTCTTAGTACCGCAGCTTATGTTGCGATTAAACAGGGCGAATCGAAAGAGCTTTGGATTCCGTTAACCTATTTTGCGTTGATGGAATTATTACAGGCGGTTACCTATATCTATATCGATTTGTGCGATAACCCGAACAACCAGATATTGACGCTGTTGGGCTATTTACATGTCGCGTTCCAGCCGTTTTTCGTCAATATGGTTGCAATGTATTTCATTCCGCAAAGCGTCAAATTGAAAATACGCACAACGGTTTATACGATTTGTGCGATAGGCACATTGGCGATGCTGATTAAAATGTATCCGCTGGCGTGGGCGGGGACCTGCCATATCGGCGTCGAAGGCTTTTGCGGTCCCCATGTGTGTTCTACGCACGGCGCCTGGCATATCGCCTGGCAGATGCCGTTGAACGGCCTCTTGTCGGAACCGGTTAAATGGCTATTTAGTTTTAATTGGGGCCTGCATGCGCTGACTTATATCCTGGTCTCGTTTTGCTTGCCGGTTATTTATGGTTCATGGCGCTTTGTCGGTTTCCATTACCTGATAGGCCCGCTTATTTCCGATATTACCACCGATGACCCTAACGAATATTCAGCGGTCTGGTGCCTGTTCTCCATTGCATTATGCGTGTCCGTCATTAAAACGCCGATCAGGAAATACCTGCATGTCAAGACCTGGCCGTTCTATAAAAAACAAATCGGCGATTCGCTTTAATTTTCATAGGGTAGGGCGCGCCGTGCGCGCCTTTTTTTGCTGTTTGGGCATCAGGGTATTCCTCTTCCGGCACGCATGGCGCGCCCTACGCTAAGTTTTTTTGATTGAATATCCGAACTTAATCTTCTATGCTCCATGCCCGGCATTGCCCTGAAGCCAATGCCTCTCGACTTATGTCCAGGAGGCTGTTTAATAACGGCATGCACTTATCCAGTACGCTGCGTTGTTAAACGGCTTTCAAACCACTATCACAGGAGACTGTATGAAGATTGGTATACCTAAAGAAATTCTGGCGGGTGAAAAGCGTGTCGCCACCACGCCGGAAGCTGCCGCACAGATTATGAAATTGGGCTTTTCCGTAGCGATAGAAAGCGGTGCTGGCCTTGGCGCAAATATTTCTGATGAGGCTTACCAGGCCGTAGGCGTTGAGATTTTGCCTGATGCTAAAACCCTGTGGCAACAGTCCGATATCGTCATGAAAGTTCGTGCACCGGTACGACGCCCAGGCCGAGACATAGACGAACCGGCCATGTTGTCCGAAGGGACTTGCCTGATCAGCTTTATCTGGCCGGCGCAAAATGAAGCGTTAATGCAGAAATTGGCCGAAAAGCACGCTACCGTCCTGGCGATGGACAGCGTGCCGCGCATGTCCAGGGCGCAAAAAATGGACGCGCTGAGTTCGATGGCGAATATTGCCGGGTACCGGGCCATTGTTGAAGCGGCGCAGCATTTCGGCCGTTTTTTTACCGGACAAATTACCGCCGCCGGTAAAATCCCGCCTGCGAAGGTGCTCGTGATCGGCGCCGGTGTTGCGGGTTTGGCGGCAATCGGCGCGGCTAAAGGCATGGGGGCAATTGTCAGGGCATTCGATACGCGTCCAGAAGTCAAGGAACAGATCGAAAGTATGGATGCGGAATTCCTGATGCTGGATTTTAAAGAAGAAGGTTCGGGAACGGGCGGCTATGCCAAAACCATGTCGCCGGAATTTATCGCTGCGGAAATGGCGTTGTTTGCCGAGCAGGCCAAGGATGTCGATATTATCGTCACGACGGCGCTGATTCCAGGCAAACCCGCACCCAAACTCATTACCGCGACGATGGTTGAGTCGATGAAAGCGGGTAGCGTGATCGTCGACCTCGCCGCCGAACAAGGCGGCAACTGTGAGTTGACGGAGTCGGGCAAGGTGGTCGTCAAGCACGGCGTGACGCTTATCGGCTATACCGATTTGCCCAGCCGTCTCGCTAACCAGTCCAGCCAATTGTATGCGACCAATCTCAGGCATTTGCTGACCGATCTGTGCCCGGAAAAAAACGGTGTCATTAACGTCAATATGGACGATGAAGTGATACGCGGCGCTACCGTCATTAAAGAAGGTAAAATCACCTGGCCGCCGCCCCCGCCCAAACTCTCGGCCGCGCCTGCCGCCAAGCTTGAAGTGGCTGCGGAAGTTATTGCCAAGCCTAAAAAATCCTTTATTTCCAATGCGCTTAAGCCGCTCTTGCCGTTGCTGTTCGGCGGCTTGGCGTTATTCGGCATCGGCGCGGTTGCGCCTGAGTCGTTCATGACGCATTTCACTGTTTTTGTCCTGGCCTGTTTCGTCGGTTACCAGGTGATCTGGAATGTAACGCCGGCGCTGCATACGCCGTTAATGAGCGTTACCAACGCGATCAGCGGCATTATTGTGATAGGCGCCATCGTGCAGATTTCAGCGCCCGATGATGTGGTCGTTATTCTGGCCGGATTAGCAACCCTCATGGCTTCGATCAATATTGCCGGTGGCTTTTTAGTCACCCGCCGTATGCTCGAAATGTTCAGGAAATAACAGGAGAATAGTAATGTCCCATAGTTTAGTTACGATGTCCTACATCGTTGCCGCCATTCTGTTCATTCTGAGCCTGAGCGGTTTAAGTAACCCGGAAACCTCCCGTAGAGGCAATTATTACGGCATGTTAGGCATGGCGATCGCCATTATCGCGACGACCTTAAACGTATCCGAAACGGCATACGCGCTGTTGGGTGGGGCTATGCTGATCGGCGCGAGCCTGGGCGTAAGAGCGGCGTTGAAAGTCGAAATGACGCAAATGCCGGAACTGGTTGCAATTATGCACAGTTTGGTCGGTATGGCGGCTGTCCTGGTCGGCTATGCCAATTTTATGGACAGCTCCATCAATATCGGCGGGGTCGAAAAAACCATTCATGAACTGGAAATTTATATCGGCATTTTAATCGGCGCCATTACTTTTTCCGGTTCGGTGATTGCATTCGGCAAGTTGAGCGGAAAAATCGGCGGGAAACCGCTGTTATTACCCGCACGCCATTGGTTGAACCTGGGTTTGTTGATTGCCGTCATCGTGCTGGGGTGCTTGTTTTTACAGCACATCGAAAGCGGAGAAGGGAGCCTGCCGTTACTGTACCTGAATCACGGCGGGGCGTTACCGTTATTGATCATGACCGCTATTGCGCTGATCTTCGGCGTGCATATGGTGATGGCGATCGGCGGTGCGGATATGCCGGTGGTCGTGTCGATGCTGAACAGTTATTCCGGTTGGGCGGCGGCGGCGACCGGTTTCATGCTGAACAATGACTTATTGATCGTCACCGGCGCATTGGTCGGCAGTAGCGGTGCTATCCTGAGCTACATCATGTGCCGTGCGATGAACCGGAATTTTATCAATGTCATCGCCGGCGGTTTCGGCACGGCCTCAGGCAGCGACGCGGCTGTGATAGAAGGCGAAGTACAGCCTATCGATGCCGACGAAACCGCTTCCCTGTTGATGGCGGCCAAAAATATCATGATTATTCCGGGTTACGGCATGGCGGTCGCACAAGCCCAGCATACCGTCTATGAAATCACCAAATTGCTCAGGGAAAAGGGTAAAAAAGTGGGTTTCGGTATTCATCCCGTTGCAGGTCGCATGCCGGGGCACATGAACGTGCTGTTGGCGGAAGCCAAAGTGCCTTACGACATCGTGTTTGAAATGGAT
>SCST01000456.1 GCA_004299465.1 Methylovulum sp.
GCCGCAGGACCGCCGACCGAAGCCATGTAAACTACTTTGCAATCATGGATCAGTTCAGCCCTATAGACGTTTTTATCATCGATGACTTTATTATTGACCAGCAAGCCTTCCGGTATTTCGGCATCGCGTATGTCAATCAAGCGCGCTTCTTCGGATGAAACCTGGTAAATCATGAATTGGCGGCAGGAACCGAAATGCCCGTCTACGTTGACGGCGTCATCGCTGGCGCAGGCAATCCTGACTGAACCCGGCATATCGCCGTCCTGATAAGCGTCAACAGGCGGTAATAATTGTTCGATCTTGTCGTTTTTCAGGATATTTAACGCATGCAAGAGACTGCTGTCATCGATGCCTGGGAAGCCTGTTTTCAAGGTGTTCAAATCGATGCCGGCTAGTTTTTTTTCAGTAATCGGTAAACTGACCGAGCGTGTTAATGCCGTCAGCAAGGCTTTGGCATCGGTATCGGGCAAGGCGCGTGCCGCCAGCCCGATCCTGAGAGCCAGTTCCCGTGATAGCGCGATCTGGCTCATTGTCTTATGCCTCTAATGGCAGTATGCAGTTATCGATAGGGCATACTTTGACGCATTGAGGCACGTCAAAATCGCCTTCGCATTCGGTACAGGTGCGTTTGTCGATTTTAAAGACAACAGCCCCTTCCGTGATGGATTGGGTAGGACAGACCGGTTCACAGTCGCCGCAAGAAATACATTCTGCTTCAACAATATATAAGGCCATGATTAATCTCCTGAATCTAAGCGTTTCGCGCGTAAGGTGATAGGGAAGTCGGGTGGGTCTATCGGTTCGAAATAATATCTTGAACCGTCGGCTAGCACAACTTCGCCGCCCCATTTTTCCGGGCTGTCAAATTCAACGGACTCCGCCACTTCTTCCAGATCTTTTTTCGGTACGTAGAAGACCAGCTTGCCTTCAGGGTTTTTTTTCAACATAACGCTAGGCATTGGGTTTCTCCGTTTATTTGGTGTCGGTGAGTTGTAGGGTATGCACCGCATACCGTTCATCAAGCCTGAAGACTTCGGCTATGGGAACGGTACGCGATGCGTGCCCTACGGATTAACGAATCAAGTCGTAGTTATAATCCGTTGTACCCATGCCTTTGGTTTCTTTATCGAGCTGTTCAAGTACGGCATTCACCAGCGTCGTCAGCATATAGATAGCGCCTTCATAACCTAAGGTCGTCATTCTGTGCAGATGGTGACGGTCGAAGATTGGGAAGCCGATGCGGATTAACGGTACTTCAAACTCTTCGCCTTTGTAGAAGGTATCACGTTGGATGAATTTACCATAGGAATTGCCGATCATGAAATCCGGTTTGTTGGTGAATACCAGCGAGCGGAAATGCCACAGGTCGCGTCCGATATGAATCTGCGTGTTCTGGCCGTAAGGTGAGTCCTTGCAGATTTTCTCCATCGCTTTCAACCAACGTTTGTTAGCGTGGTTGCATAGCACATCGGAAGGTTCAGAGCCTATTTCGAGCAGGAATTTAGTCATACCCATCACGAAATCGGCATCGCCGTACAGCGCGAATTTTTTGCCGTGCATCCAGGCGTGTGAATCGGTCATCATGTCCACGAGGCGGCCGCGTTCCAGTTCCAAAGAAGCGGCAATCGGTTTGCCGGTCAGTTCGGAGACTTTCATCAGGAACTGGTCGGTCCACTCTAGGCCCATTGGGATGTTGATCGTTGTAGCCGGTTGATGCCAGATGTTTTGCACAAACTTTTTGGTTTTTTCCAGCTGCCAAGGTTGCAACAATAGGGTATCAATCGCATTCGGCGCGTCCTTGATTTCAGCTTGCGTAGTGCCGCCCGCATACATGCGGAAGGTGCCGTCGGCTGGTGTATCCAGCACTTCGGAAGGATCGCTCAGCAACGAATAATCGACGCCCATTTCTTTCATCATGCGGTGCATGACGCGGAAATTGCCGAGATAAGTTTCAAAGCCCGGCACCAGGTTGAGCTTGCCGTTGGAGCCGACTTGTTTGCCTTCCATGTGGTTGAGCGTGAAATACTTTGCCATGCCCTCGAACATATTGTCCCAGCCGGTGGTGTGGCTGCCGACAAAGCTTGGGGTATGCGCAAACGGGGTAGGATAATCCTGCTCGATATGGCCGGCTTTTTTGGCGTTGTTAATAAACGCATTCAAGTCGTCACCGATAACTTCAGCCATACAAGTGGTTGACACGGCGATGATGTCGGGTTGGTATAAGGCTTTGGCGTTTTCGAGACCGGCAAACATGTTTTTCTGTCCGCCGAAAACCGCCGCATCTTCCGTCATCGAATCCGATACGCAGGCAACAGGCTCTTTAAAATGGCGGTTGAAGTAAGTACGGAAATACGCGACGCAACCTTGTGAACCGTGCACATACGGCATGGTTTTTTCAAAACCCAATGCGCAAAGAACGGCGCCTAGCGGTTGGCAAGCTTTAGCAGGGTTTACCGTCAAGGCTTCGCGGTTAAAATTGAGGTCTTGGTATTCCTTGGTGGTCGACCACTGGAACACTTCATCAATTTTTTCTTGTGGATGGCACTCTTCATAGGCCTCACGTTTGTTGCCAATGTTTTCCTTGTATTCATCGGTTCTGAATAAAGGATAGCTGGGTTGTATGTTATCGACTTGTTGACTCATGATAATCTCCTACGCGCCACTAATCTGTGGACGACGTTTTGGGAAGTAGGGTACTTAATCGTTCCCACGCCCTGGCGTGGGAATGTCTCTGTGGACGCTCTGCGTCCCGTGCCGCTGGAGCGGCTAGGCTGCGTTCCCACACTGCCCCGGCGGGGTACGCCGGAGCGTGGGAGAGATAAACAACTTACGCGGCAGCCTTTACTGCTTCACTGCCGGCAGCTTCGGTCTTCCACGGTGCTTTCACCTGCTTCCAGCAAGGATTGTTCAGGGTCATGTCCATATCGCGGGCGAAGATGGCGAAGCCGTCATAGCCGTGATAAGGGCCTGAGTAATCCCAAGAGTGCATTTGCCGGAATGGGACGCCCATTTTTTGGAAAATATATTTTTCCTTGACGCCGGAGCCGACCAAGTCGGGTTGTACTTTCTTGACGAACTCTTCAAACTCATAACCGGTGACATCGTCATAAAGCAAGGTTGCATTGCCCATTTCCTTGATGGTGCGGTCATAGTCATCGTTATGGCCGAATTCATAACCGGTACCGACCACTTCCATGCCCAAATCTTCATACGCGCCGATCACGTGGCGTGGACGCAAGCCGCCTATGTACAACATGACGCGTTTGCCTTGCAGGCGCGGTTTGTATTTGTCGATAACGGCCTGGTATTCAGATTCGTAGCGCGCAATCACGCGCTCAGCGCCTTCCTTGATGGTGTCGTCAAAGTGTGATGCGATTCTGCGTAACGATTCGGCGATTTTTGTTGGGCCGAAAAAGTTATACTCAATCCAGGGGATTTTGTATTTTTCTTCCATGTGCCGGGCGATGTAGTTCATCGAACGGTAGCAATGGATCAAATTCAATTTCACCTTAGGTGTTTTTTCAATTTCGGCAATCGTGCCGTCACCTGACCATTGAGCCACTACGCGCAGGCCCATTTCTTCTAGCAGGGTACGTGAAGCCCAGGCATCGCCGCCGATGTTGTAATCCCCGATAACAGCGACATCATAAGGCGTCGTCGGGAAGCTGTCGTCGCCGTCGCGATTTTCCAATACCCAATCGCGTATTGCGTCGTTGGCGATATGGTGGCCCAAGGATTGCGATACGCCGCGGAAGCCTTCGCAACGGACAGGAACCACAGGTTTGCCGATTTCCTTATTGGCTTTTTTCGCGACCGCTTCAATATCGTCACCGATCAGTCCGATTGGACATTCCGATTGGATACTGATGCCTTTGTTGAGCGGAAACAAGGCCTCGATTTCGTGCATGATTTTGGCGAGTTTTTTATCGCCGCCGAAAACGATGTCTTTTTCGGTAAAATCAGACGTAAAGTTCATCGTGCCGAAGGTATTGATGCCGGTCGTACCGACATAATAGTTGCGACGGCCTGCACGGGAATACTGGCCGCAACCGACCGGACCGTGCGAAATATGGATCATATCCTTGATAGGACCCCAAACCACACCCTTGGAACCGGCATAAGCACAACCGCGAATGGTCATGACGCCGGGTAAGGATTTACGGTTTGACGTAATGCATTTGTTTGATTTTTCGAGTGACTGATCGTTAACCGCCAAATGTTTTGCGCGGTCTTTTTTGGCTTGTTCGGGATAAATTTCCAGAACTTCCTGAATCAACGCTTCAGTCTCTTCTCTTGTTAAAGCTGCCATGATTATCTCCTACTAATGTCATGGGTAATCCCCCATAGACAGGTTTGAGGATGGGAATCCGTAGAGACGCAGCAACGCCTCTACGGGTATTCATTTATTAAGCGGTCGCTTCAGCGGCTGCTGTTACACCGATAATAGATTCGTCTTCTTGATCGATGATACCGAATTCCATCATCAATTCTTCCAGCTCATCCATCGTGATAGGTGTTGGAATAACGAAGTTTGTGTTGTCACGAATCTTCGTTGCCAACTGACGGTATTCATCCGCTTGTTTTGC
>SCST01000457.1 GCA_004299465.1 Methylovulum sp.
TGCTGGCTACCTCATCCTTCAATATGACGAAAGTGCGACGTTGATTGGTAAAGGCCTGAATCTTGCTCCTGAGAGCTTGAGCGGCCTCACTAAGCTCCGCATGGCGCTTAACCTGTGCTTCCGTGCCTTTAACAACGTGCTTGGCAAGGTCCGCATTGTAATTTTGGATTAGTATTTTCTTCTGAGCGACCTGAGTAGTAAGTGTGGCAACCAAGCTCTCTTTTTCAAGCTCGATCGCTATCCACTCAGATAGATCAGATATAGAATCTGCCTCGCGGTCGCGAGCCTGCTGGAATCGGCTGGTTCGGTACTCTCGAAATTCAGCGAAATCAATAGCGCCTTCGCGTTCATCAAGCGGATGTGCCTCCAGAATCACTCTCTCGATTTCTTCGATAAGCCCGTCGGAAACGCCACTTGACGAGCAAAGCTCTTCTACGAACTGCTGGGAAAGGTACCGGGCGCGGGGAAACGAAAGATGTCCGCTGGCATCTCGCCCGTCAAGAGCCTGCGTTGTCGCGCCACCTCCTTCCCAAGTTAGGGTGACTGCAGCATCTCCGATAAGCTGTCTCGCGCGAACCAAGAAAGATGGGCTGCCGTTCTCGTTAGCACTCCACACCTCCTGTGAAATCGCATCACACCCGGCAGCAATCATGTCCGCGAGAGCCGTTTTGCCCGAGCCGCGGGCTCCAATTATGGCGACCAAGCCTGGGTTAAGGGGGATCTTCGGAGTTTGTGCCCAACTTGCATTAGCTATTGACACATGGGAAATGACTTGAGACGGCATCGCAGAGCGTGGTGAGGCTGATCCAACAAATGAGCGTCTTTCCGGGTCGATGCAAGCCTGACGTAAAGCATCAAACTCTAGGCCGCCCTTGATCCATGAGAAGCGATCATCCACAGGCTGGCCGACCGTCGTTAAGTCGTGTGCGTCACTGCCATGAAGGCACGGCTTGCAACCGTTATACCTCTCGCGCAGCGCTTCGATGGTGAAGCTTCGCTGCCCAAGCCAGAATTCGCGTTGAGCTGGGTTGCTGGAGAATACGATGTGAGCAAACTTCTCAATTTCCTGGCGCATGGTCGCGTCTGCCGCTTGACGCACTCCTGAGGTTCCGTCTCCTGCTCCACCGACCACGGCAACAAGAATGTTTTTCTTCGCCCAGTCGCTTTCGAGGAATACTTGGCGTAGCTGGGCAAAACTAACCTTAAATTGAGTTGATCCATACTGAAGGGCCGCACGATCGTCAGTGATGTTAGGGTCTGCGCGTTTTCCGAGCGCAATAAGATCATCTCGCGTGCAATCAAAACGATCGCCGTGAGCTTGGAACTGGAATCGAGTGAGGACTCTGCGGAGCTGAACCAGGTGGTCGGCATCCTCTGGACTAACCAAGAGATGAATGTTCACGAAGCCTGACCTCGCGGCCACATCAAGACGAAGTTCAACATTAGGAAATATCAACTGGACGTTAGGAAGCCTACCCGCTGCCTTATGTTTTAGAACTTTTTCGTAAGTTTCAGTGACGTAGTAATCCGTGACGGCAATCGCCTCAATTTTCGGCGTAAGCCCCTCAATCGTCGACAGGTACGTCTCCCAAGCATCGCAGCCACCAAACTGGTCGTTAAGGACCGTGCCTGGCGTATGAATATGAGGCTCCCAGCGTCGCCATTGCGAACCACGACTTATCATCCTTCCTCCATTTGTCATTATTAGTTCTTAGTATTATGTCCTAAATTTAACAGATTCTAAGGTGAAAGTCTGCTTTTGGCCGCTTGGTTGAGGTCGACAACGGCTGCTTTGTAGCCCACCAATTCGTGGAATCTGGATTTGCCTGACAGGCCGCTTTGGAAAAACTCGACCGTCAAAAATGGGTCGAAATAAGGCAATCATAAAACCTAAAATTTGTACGTTCCAGTGTCTGCTTTGGTGTGCGTCTATGAGCAGCGAAAAACACCCGCCATTTACCCTTACCAGAAAAGTTCAAGCCTGGATATTCCGTGGCATACAGGGGAAATATACATCCTTGGCAAATATAAGTTCTCAAAATCCAAAACGGTATAAACCGGCACTACTTGCCCTCAAGGTGGCGATACCCTTGAAATCGAAATGGCTATTCGAGGTAATAAGGTTGGTCAGGATTATATGGGCTATAGCGAGTTTCCATATTGCCGGTTTAATGTCTGTCCGTAATGGCTTAAGCCTTAATCAAGACCTCTAAAGCCGTCTGTCTCTGGCTAACATCTTGTTGTCGTATCGCCATGGACAAGGCTTTCCGGGTGCCCACAAAAACCGCCAAATGCTTTGCCCTCGTTAATCCCGTATAAATAAGGTTACGATAAAGCATCTTAAAATGTTGGCTAAGGATTGGAATAATAACCGCTTTAAACTCGCTGCCCTGGGACTTATGAATGGTAATCGCATAAGCCAAATCGAGCTCCATAATATCTTCTTTCTTATAATGCACTTCCCTGTGGTCTGGATAAAAAGTCACCACCGCTGTCAGTTCCTCATTATCTA
>SCST01000458.1 GCA_004299465.1 Methylovulum sp.
CAGGACATCGCCCGCAGCCTGGAAGTGGAGCGCAGTTTGTGCAAACTGCCAATCAAAAACGAATTGGACGTAGTTTTTTTGAAAAACAACCGGCTTTACCTTATCGAATGCAAAACCCATAACGACAAAAGCAAGGCGGACGGCAAAAACACCGATGCGCTGTACAAACTCGACAGCCTGAAAGATTTGATGGGGGGATTACAAGCGAAGGCAATGCTGGTAAGCTTTAACCGCTTGAACGATTCCGACCGGCGGCGGGCGGATGATTTACGCATAGACGTTTGCGCCGGAACAGACCTGGCACAACTTCCGCAAAAATTAACGGATTGGTTGAAATGACCAACACTAACTTTTTAAAACCCGAAAATTCCGGCAACCCCATTTGTAACTATATGAAAATAAAAGGAGAATGCTATCGAACTATTTGAACTAACGACCTGATTAAGAAGGGATTAAGACGTAGCTTATAATGCCGTAATAAGCATGGCTCTGAATTTGAACTAACGACCTGATTAAGAAGGGATTAAGACGTGTAGACTTTATCATATGCGCCGCAATCTTCAATTTGAACTAACGACCTGATTAAGAAGGGATTAAGACGGAACTTTGTTTGGTGCTTTACGCGAACGCTGAAGATTTGAACTAACGACCTGATTAAGAAGGGATTAAGACTGAATCCATCCATTTTAGCTGGTTGAGCAGTGATATTTGAACTAACGACCTGATTAAGAAGGGATTAAGACCAAGCATCGGCAGCTCCATCATTCCATGTAACATGAATTTGAACTAACGACCTGATTAAGAAGGGATTAAGACTGCTATACAAATAGAAAGCCCGTCTTTACCTACATTTGAACTAACGACCTGATTAAGAAGGGATTAAGACACAATTGCAAACGCTTTCATGAAATTATCTATTTGAACTAACGACCTGATTAAGAAGGGATTAAGACTAAACAAATTAAACTTTGTTTGTTGCTATACAAAATTTGAACTAACGACCTGATTAAGAAGGGATTAAGACGTTTGTTCAAACTATTCATTTCTCACCATTAACCATTTGAACTAACGACCTGATTAAGAAGGGATTAAGACAATGTGACTTTGTCGGCTTGTGGGTGTGTGAATGATTTGAACTAACGACCTGATTAAGAAGGGATTAAGACAGCGTGTAATTCCGCACTAGGAAAGTATCCCGGTATTGAACTAACGACCTGATTAAGAAGGGATTAAGACCATGTCTAAGTGTCCTATTTATTAATATGAAGGTATTGAACTAACGACCTGATTAAGAAGGGATTACCCCCCGCTATTTTGTTCCCCCCCAACAGCATCTTCCCCGCAATTGTCCTTAGCCAAGCTAAACGCCTGGACTGACAAGCCGGACAAACGTATTTGACTTTTTAATTGATATACGCCACTCGCCTTGGCTGACAAGCTTGTCAGCCCTGCTTCTTATCGCCTTTTCCACTATGCTGTCGCCATGAAAAAACGTCAACTTTATATCGCCGCTTATGATATTGCCGATGCCAAGCGCCTGCGCAAGGCTTTGTATGCGGTTAGGGCTTACGCGTCCGGCGGCCAGAAATCGGTATTTGAATGTTTTTTAACTGACGCTGAAAAACAGGCTTTGCTGGAGGAGATCAAGCTAATTATTGATGCCGATGAAGACCGTTTTTTGTTGTTGAAACTGGATGCCCGTTGTCGGGTAAGAACGCTGGGTATCGCCGTGCCGCCGCAAGACGGTCCTTTTTATTATGTAGGGTAAACAATGAGCACGTTATTTTTAGATCATAAAGGCTTAACGCTGGGGTTTGAGGGCCAATGCATCGCATTGTATGAACAGGGCAGCAGGCGCGGCACGGTGCCGTTGCATCTGTTGGAACGCGTGGTGATACGCGGGCAGGTGACGCTGGACACGCGCTTGCTGGGCGCATTGGCGGAAAAGGGCATCGGGGTGTTGATGCTCAGCGGGCGTAACCACCGCAATGTAGGGATGTTGTTTGGCAAACCGCATAACGATAGCCGGCGGCGGGTGGCGCAATATGCCAGCTATCTTGATGCGACTGAACGACTTAGGTTGTCGCGCTGGTTGGTGGTTGGCAAGTTACGTAGCCAAAAACGTCTGTTAACCACGGCGTTGACTCAGCAGCAAGATTTGCGCCACGCGCTGATCGCCGGGATTACTACACTTGACGGCATTTTGGCGCAATTGACTTCCGAAGATTGGTCGATTGAGCAATTGCGCGGTTTTGAAGGCAGTGCAGCGGCGGCTTACTTTAAAGCTTATAGCTCGCTGTTTGCGTCGTCTTTGCAGTTTACCAGCCGTGAACGGCGGCCGCCGACCGACCCGGTTAATGCCTGTTTGTCATTGGGTTATACCCTGTTGCATTTTGATGCGGTGAAGGCTTGCCATGAATCGGGGCTGGACCCTTATATCGGATTTTTTCATGACCCGGCATTTGGCCGTGAATCGCTGGCTTGCGATTTTATTGAAACGCAACGGGCGAAACTGGACAAGCTAATTTGGCGGCTGTTTCGGGAGCGGGTTTTGCGGGCGGAAAATTTTTCTGCCGATAACGGGAAGGTATTGCTAAACAAAAGCGGACGGCAGCATTTCTATGCTGAATATGAAGTGTTTGCCAGACCCGTGCGGCGGCTGTTGCGGCGCTATGGTCATGCATTGGCGCAACGCTTTGTGTTGATTTTAAGGAGCTAAATAATGCGCCCGCTGTATATTGACGGTAATTGCGAGACGCAGGTTGGTTTGGAGGCCCCGGCGTTGAAGGTGTCCGTACCCGAACAGGCCGTGCAGTTATTTCCGTTACAACGTATTTCCAGGGTGGTGGTTAGCGGTGGGGTGCAGTGGCATACCGCTGCGTTATTAGCCTGTGCCGATCAAGGGATCACCGTGACTTTTTTGGCTGACGGCGGTACGGTTGCCGCACGCTGGTTGGGCAAAGGCGGCGAGCGGCAATGTGTTATGCAGCGCTTGGCTGATTTGATGGCCCGCGCGGATGGCAAGGACTGTTATGAAAACTGGTATCAGGCGATGGAGCGTATGGTGGTGCAAAGCGCAGCTAAGAGCTTGCTTAAGAATCCGGATGTGGTAGTCACGCGTGATGAACTACAGGCTTTTTTAGGCGAGCAGCAAGAAAATTTGCCGGTACAGCCGTTTAAGCAGATACACAACACGGTTCGCGGTTTGTTGTCCGCCCATGTGGTGGAACTCTTTCAGAACAGCGGGCTGGATGCCGAATCTGAGTTGCTGCAAGAACAATGGCTGGATTTGCCCAATGATTTTGTCCAATTATTGCTTTGGGATTTTCAAGTGCCGTTGCTGCTTTGGCTGGAAAGCCAGGTAGCCTGTCCCGATTACCGACAACGGGTTGAATTTTATGATAGCCGCGCCAGGCGTATCGACCGTTTATATCAGGGTTTAATGAACAAATTGCAGCGTTGGCTAGTGGAGCTGTTTTAAGTGAAAAGTTGTAATGGCTTAATTTTTCCCATTACCGTAGGAGCAACCCTTGGCCTCGATAATCGCGGCCAAGAGCCGCTCCTGCCGTGAACTGATGGATGATGGCTTAAATGGCTGATAGCCAAAGTACACAATTTTTGATTGTTTATGACATTGCCGATCCTAAGCGGTTAAACCGCGTTCACCGGTATCTGAAAAAACAAGGCATACCGGTGCAGTATTCGGTATTTACCACGGAACTGAGACGCGTGCCGCTGGAAAGGTTATTGGCAAATATCAACGCTATTATCAATCGGCGCGAGGACGATGTGCGTTGTTATACCTTGCCGAATAAACCGGCATTTGAGCTGTTGGGACGGCAGATTTTTCCTGAGGGCGTGATGTTGTTTTCGGTGTCCGGTAACAATCGATTATGATGGCGTTATCAACGCAAGATGACCTTTTGAGACACGTCTAAGCTTCACCACAAAAAACGGGCGCATTAAGCGCCCGTTTTTAAAGATTGGCTCAATAACCGCTAAAGCCTAAACCGCCAAAACTGAACAGCTTCCCGAAAAGTCGACTATAAATGATAAGCCGTCTCGCCGTGCTCGGAAACATCCAGGCCTTCACGTTCGACATCTTCCGTCACACGCAAGCCGATCAGCATATCAACGACCTTGAAAGCAACGAACGCGACCGCACCGGACCAAATAACCGCCATGCCTACACCCCATGCCTGACTGGTCAATTGCGCCAGCATATTGTATTCGGCTACGGTATTACCGACATAATCCCAAACGCCGGTACCGCCTAATGCAGGGCTTGCGACGACAGCCGTGCCCAAAGCCCCGATCATTCCGCCAATACCGTGAACACCGAAAGCGTCCAGGGAATCATCATAACCCAGCATGCTTTTCAGGCTGGTCACTGACCAGAAACACACCGCACCGGCCACCAAACCCAAGAAAATAGCGCCCATAGGACCCGACCAGCCACAAGCCGGCGTAATCGCGACCAGGCCTGCGATAGCACCAGAAGCGCCGCCCAACATGCTGGGCTTGCCGCGCATCAGCCATTCAGCCGCAACCCACGCCAGCGTAGCCGCGGCAGTCGCCAATAAAGTGTTAACGAATACCAGCGCAGCCAAGCCATTGGCTTCCAGGTTAGAGCCGACATTAAAGCCGAACCAACCCACCCACAGCAACGAAGCGCCTATCATCGTCATCGTCACGCTATGCGGTGCCAGCGATTCTTTTTTATAGCCGATCCGTTTACCGACGATCAAACAACCCACTAAGCCTGCAATACCGGCGTTAATATGCACGACCGTACCGCCGGCAAAATCCAAAGCGCCTTTCTGGAACAGGAAACCTGCGGTAGCGCCGGCAGTTTCAGCCGCCGCAGCGTCGGTATAGGCATCAGGACCCGCCCAGTACCAGACCATGTGCGCCATCGGCAGGTAAGCGAACGTAAACCACAGCAGCATAAACAGCAAGATGGCTGAAAATTTAACGCGTTCGGCAAAAGCACCGATAATCAATGCTGGCGTAATCGCCGCAAAGGTCAACTGGAAGGCAACATAGATATACTCAGGAATATAAACGCCTTTACTGAAAGTCGCCGCCATAGAGTCCGGCGTAATGCCGCTCAAGAACATTTTGCCAAGGCCGCCAAAGAAAGCATTGCCCTCGGTAAATGCAACACTGTATCCGTACACTGCCCATAATATCGCCATCATCGAGAAAATAACGAATACCTGCATTAACACCGACAACATGTTTTTGGCTCGCACCATACCGCCGTAAAATAACGCCAGGCCGGGAATGACCATCAGGATGACGAGCACGGTTGAAATCATCACCCAGGCGGTATCGCCTTTGTTAACGGTAGGCGCGGGAGCCGCCGCTACGGGAGCTGCTACTTCTGCCGGAGTAGCGGCTGGTATCGCAACAGCCGCAGGCTCTGCCGGCGTTGCAAGCGTTGTTGTTTGAACCGCTGCATCAGGTTCCGCATAACTAAAGCCGGCAAAACTCAATAAAGTAAATAATATGAAAGTGCTTAATAGTTGTTTCATCTTCGCTCCTTAAAACTTATAGTGCTTCATCGCCGGTTTCGCCGGTACGAATCCGAACAACCTGCTCTAAATTGGTTACAAATATTTTACCATCGCCTATTTTTCCAGTATTTGCGGCTTTGGTTATGGCCTCCACGGCTAAATCGACCAGGCTTTCCCCGACGGCAACCTCAATCTTAGCCTTGGGTAAAAAGTCAACAACATACTCGGCTCCACGATAAAGCTCGGTATGACCTTTCTGGCGGCCGAAGCCTTTGACTTCGGTTACAGTGACACCAGAAACCCCTATGTCTGAAAGCGCCTCACGGACATCATCCAGTTTAAAAGGTTTAACGATAGCAGTTATTAGTTTCATCTCTTCCTCTTCTCGGTAAATTAACGACTCGAGTTTACTTAAGCATGGAATATGCCAAATTTAAATGCGTTTAAATGCCCATAGCCTCTGATGAGAAAAGAGAAAATCGCAGACTATATGCACCAAAATAGACCGTTTTTAATTATTATGATCCGTATCGGTGCGATAGATATAAAATATCTAAAAAAGACGTAACTACTCAGCCCACTTCAGAAAAGTTTTGACCTATTGGTCAAAGGCGTCTGTTGTAGGGCGTGCTGCGCACGCCAACGGACCTGGCACGTTGCCCCAGGTATCGGAGAGGCGCGCGGCGCGTCCTACAACAACTCAAAGAGCGAGTATAACTTCAGGTAATTTGGCAAGGAGCTGAATAGTTACAAAAAGACCAGGAAAGCCAGCAAACGGTAATCTGCCGATAACCGGACAAAGACGCACGCATTAATAGCCTGCATAGCGGGGGAGAACCTACCATACGAGTAAAAAAAATGCGCCATCAGGCGCACTTTCGTCGTGACCAGGGCATCCATGCCCTCTCTTCAAATTAGAAGGTTACTGTCATGTCGGTTGAAAACAGGAATTGATCTGTTTTTTGACCTACACCGCTTCCATCAACATCAAACATTTTAGGCGTTGAACCATCGACCCAATCGTAACGGACATTTGGGCGCAGGCTTAACCAGGTTTTTGGTTTCCAGGTGACACCCGCAGTGATCGCATAATAAGTAGCCGGAGCACAGGTAGAAAGATAATTGCCTGCTGCGGCATAACTCACACCCTTGTTATCGGTTGCTGCAGCAATTCTTCCTGGCGAACAAACCCGGAAACCTTGTTGATCGCGGAACCACTCTGCACGAATACCCGCTACGACGGTATCGCTAACATCATAGATAAAATGTGAGTTAATACCGTACCATTCAG
>SCST01000459.1 GCA_004299465.1 Methylovulum sp.
GCAGCGGTGAAAGCCAGCCATCGTATCGTTCCCCGATGGCGCATCACCACGATGCCTAAGCCGATATAGCCCAGTAACGCGAGCAGTTTAGCAATAATCCAGCCGTGTTCCGTTGATAACCATTGCCCTTGAAAAACCAGCAAAATACCGCTTAGCAATAATCCGCTGTCAATAACATGAGGTGCAATTTTGAATAATTTTTGTTTAAGCATCAGGGGATGTGTTTCTGAAATAATGACTTTGCCGACAAAGCTGATGATGGACATTAAAATGAAGCTCAGGTGAAAAATTTTAATCATGCGGTTCTCAATGTGGTTATGCGTCTTAATATAGGGTTGCCGTCTGACTGCAAGCAAAGTATGGGGTTCAATATTATCCGCTTTACACGGCAAGCTTTGCATGAATTTTCCACAGCCGCTTCGGCACAAGCGAAATGATCGTCATATTGCCATTACCCAGGCTTAGAAAATTGCGATGTATGTTGACAAAACCCGCCTTGACAGCAACAGGCGGGAAACTATACTTCGAGCTTAGCCAGGGTTCTGTGAACAGTCCACTGGCTCCATTTGTTATTTGCCTAGCCTGACGCTAATGGAGGATATACCGATGAAATGCGCGAATCGTTACCGGGATTTTGTTGAAACCCTGCTGTCAGGGCTGCTGTTAATTGTCCTGATACCGGGCGTTGCATTGGCCGATGCTCCTGCCGACTGCTTCGACCCTGTGGCGGCGCCTGTGTACCCTGATACAAGGGGAACAGAAACGCTTACGCCGCAAGCCGATGCCGCGCGTTTTCTCAATATGGCTACGTTTGGCGCGACGCCGGACGACATCGGCCACCTGAGCAGAATGACCTTGTCGCAATGGCTTAACGAACAGTTTGCCATGGAGGCCTCCTGCCACCTGGCCGTACTTAACCAGACCCAGGACAACAACCAGCGCGAAAACCGCATGGAAGTGTGGTTCCGGCATGCCGTTACCGCCCCGGACCAATTGCGTCAGCGAGTGGCGTTTGCCTTGTCTGAAATAGTTGTCGTCTCCGATGCGGGTTCCGGAATTCCAGCCAATGCCTTGGCGGTTTACTACGATATTTTAGTGCGTAATGCGTTCGGCAATTTTCGCGACATCCTCGAGCAAGTCACGCTTTCGCCGGCTATGGGGCGTTATTTATCCATGCTCGGCAATCAAAAAGCCAATCGCGCCAAAGGCATTCGCGCCGATGAGAATTTTGCTCGCGAAGTCATGCAACTGTTTACGATCGGACTGGTGCAATTAAGCCCTTCGGGCGTGCCGGTCCGTGAAAACGGCGAAACTATCGCAACGTATTCCCAGGCCGACATCGAAGGCTTGGCGAGTGTATTTACAGGTTGGACCTGGGGCGATTCCTTGGGTTTCTTCGACGGCGATGATTGGCGTATCAGCATGGCGCCGTTCCAGGCGTACCATGATCGCAACGAAAAAACCATCCTTGACCGCAAACACATCGCCGCAGGCGGCAGCGCCGAAAAAGACCTGGATATTGCCTTGAAAGCCTTGTTCAATCATCCCAACGTAGGGCCGTTCATCGGCCGCAGGCTGATCCAGCGCCTGGTAACGAGCAACCCGTCGCCACAGTATATCGCACGGGTCGCCCGGCGCTTTGATGACAACGGGCAGGGTGTGCGCGGCGATATGAAATCGGTCATCAAGGCGGTGCTGCTTGATCCTGAAGCGTTGGGAGGTGTGTCAGTGAATTCCAGGTTCGGCAAATTGCGCGAACCCTTGCTGGTATTGACGCACCTGTGGCGCGCTTTCGATGGCAATGCGGCGGACGGGACGCTGCCTTATTACTACCCGGATTCCGCTATTGGGCAAGCGCCGTTGTCTGCCCCCAGTGTTTTCAACTTTTTCCGCCCTGATTATGCGCCTAGCGGCGGCGTCAAGAATAACGGCCTCGTAGCGCCGGAGTTTCAATGGGTCAATGATGCCAATAACACCCGTTTTTATAATGAATTGTTCGGCTTGACGCAATGGTATTACAAAGGCAATCCTTATGCCGACCGGAATAATATTTTAATCAATATCAACATGTTGAAGAATCATGCCAAATCGCCGCCGGGCTTGGTAAATTACCTTGACCTGGTATTGACGGGCAAGAAGCTGCCGGACGATACGAAGCGGGTATTACAAGGTTATCTCCGCACGATTCCGCTGGACAGGGGAAGTGAGAAAGGCGTCCGCCGTTCGTTGGAGGCGCTGTACCTGATCATGAGTTCTCCGCATTACCTTATTCAACGCTGATAAGAGAGTCGCCATGATGACATCAAGATATTGGACACGCCGCGATTTTTTGCAATGCGCCTTGGCTACCGCCGCGGGCGCATGTTCACGTCCCGCCGCATTGGGTTTGCTGGCGGGCGCCCAGGCCGCCGCCGTTGAGGCTGCGCCTAAAGATTACCGCGCATTGGTTTGCATATTCCTCGCCGGCGGTAATGATGGCTTTAACGTACTGGTTCCTACCGACGACGCGCGTTACCAGATATACAAAGACGCGCGCTCGAATCTGGCATTGCCTAAAGAGCAATTACTGGGTTTGGCCGCGTCAACGCCGGATTTAAGCTATGCCGTTCATGACCAGGCCGATGGTTTGCAGTCGATGTACAACAACGGCCGATTGGCATTCGTCGCCAATATGGGTACGTTGCTGCAGCCGACCACAAAAAGGGATTATGAGTCCGGAACCAACTTGCCGCCGCAGTTATTTTCGCATAACGACCAGTCCGACCAGATGATGTCGAGCCAACTCGATGCGCTGCAACGGATCGGTTGGGGAGGGCGTATCGCAGACCTGATGTCGAACCTGAACGGTGCCAAGGCATTGCCTTTAGGCATATCGGTGGCCGGTAACAACCTGTTCCAGGTAGGGAATACAGCCGTTCCTTATTATTTAGGTCCCTGGGGAGTTGACCGTTTTTCCATTACTTCAGGCGGCGAGCAACATCCGCGTACCAGGGCGTTTAAAAAAATGCTGGGTCTGGCCCTGACTGAAGGGCGATTACTGGAGCGGGAGTTGGCCAAGTCGGTTCAGGGAACAATGAATCTTAGCGAGACGCTGATTGATGCGCTGGAAAACAGCAGTATCGGCTCCGGTATATGGCCGGGAAGCTATCTGGCCCAACAGTTGCAAATGGTAGCCAGGATGATCAGCGTGCGTGAGACCTTCGGCATGTCGCGGCAGGTATTTTATGTCGTCCACGGCGGTTACGATACGCATGATAACCAGGTGGAGAATCACGGGAACTTGATTGCCGAATTGTCTGAGGCCATTGAAGCCTTTCATGCCGCGCTGGATGAACTCGGTGTCGGCAACGCCGTTACCAGTTTCACGTTATCTGATTTCGGCCGTACACTGACATCGAACGGGGACGGTACCGACCATTCGTGGGGCAATGTGCAACTGGTTGCCGGCGGTTCGGTTGCCGGCGGCAATGTCTACGGCGCATTCCCGAACCAAACGCTGGACGGTCCTGACGATGCCGGCTATGGCAGGTTAATCCCCACGGTTTCGGTCGAGCAATACGGTGCGACGCTGGCTGCCTGGTTCGGCGCCGGCGGCGATGAATTGCAGACACTATTCCCGCATTTAAACCGCTTTCCGACGGCGGATCTTGGGTTTATGTTGTCAATGTAGGGCGCGCCATGCGCGCCTTCTCCGGCTTGGTAATATGTTGGCTCCTTGATGGCGCGCGCGGCGCGCCCTACAGTCTGTGGCTTTAGCGAAAGACTGAATCGTTATCGAAGCTATTTCGTGCACATTCCCAAATAAGATTTTATCCGTGCTCATCATATCCATCCGCGTTCTATTGTGCTTGATGGCCAGGCGGTTACCGGAGAAGAATCAAGATCAACGGCGAAATCATCAACCCTGATCGCTATCGACCTGGCGTGCTCGGCTGCCGACAGCAAGTCGGCTTCAACCGGGGTAATGATGTTTTTTGTTAGGGCTTCGGCAAGCATGGCAGGCCAATCCTTTTGGGCCAGGAGGTTCTGTTTTTTGGCAAGACGGAGTTTGCTATCTGCCGGAGCCGCCGCCAATACGGCTTTAAAAGCGACTTCAATCCTGCCGGTAGCGTCATCGGCGTCGGTATTGATATAAATGCCACGGGTCAAGCGGTCGCGGGCAGGCGTATCATCAAGCAATAACGCGGCTGTCTGGTGGATTAAACGTTCATCCGGCGGCGAACAGGGTTTGCCTAAAGGAAAAACAAGGCGGCGCAACGGCCACACCAGCAGGCGGAACGGCAATATCAGGAGCACGGCCAGTAATGATTGTTGCGCGCGATAAAGCGTATGCCGGCAAGCCCAGTGCAATAACGGCAGGTCATCTTCATGACAGCCCTGGTTTTCATAATGTTTCAGTACGCAGGAGCATAAATATAAATTACTCAAAACGTCGGCAAAACGGCCTGAAAGTCGCTCTTTGCGTTTCAGTGTGCCGCCCAGCGTCAATAACGCGAAATCGGCGATCAGCGCGAAGCCGGCGCTCAGGCGCGCGATATGCCGGTAATAACGCCGGGTGTTGCTGTCGCCCGGCACATCTTGGCAGCGCGCATTGCTGAGACCCAGCCATAAACAGGCTATTTTATTATGCGCAAAAAAGCCGATATGCCTGAACAGGAGTTTGTCGAATTGCTGCAGGTCATTTTGCTGTAATGCCGCCATTTCCTGTTGCAGGTAAGGGTGGCAGCGGATAGCGCCTTGCCCGAAAATCATCATCGTGCGCGTTAAAATATTTGCGCCTTCAACGGTAATGCTGACCGGGATAACCTGGTATAAACGGCCCAGATAATTATGAGGTCCCATGCAAATAGCGGAGCCGCCCTGTATATCCATGCCGTCATTAATGATGCGGCGCATTCTTTCGGTCAGTTCGTATTTGAGGATGGCGGAA
This sequence comes from Methylovulum sp., assembly GCA_004299465.1. Lineage (GTDB taxonomy): Bacteria > Pseudomonadota > Gammaproteobacteria > Methylococcales > Methylomonadaceae > Methylovulum. Next base: position 4,931 of record SCST01000459.1, read on the forward strand.
ATAACGGCGGGTTTTTCGCCGTTATCCAATGCGGCATTGGTTACCGTGCGGGCGGCGTCGAGGATATAGGTTTCGCCTGCGATACGCGCGAGCGGTTCTTCTATGCCTTCAAACTCGCCTATGGGCTGCTTGAATTGCTTGCGGATGCGGGCATAAGCGCCGGTGTTCCGGCAGGTGAATTTTGCCGCGCCGACACTGAGGGCGGGCAACGAAATAGCCCTTCCGGTTGCCAGGCTTTGCATCAGCATTTTCCAGCCATTGCCGGCCTGTTCAACGCCGCCGATAATCCAGTCTACCGGGATGAAGACGTCTTTCCCCCAGTTGGGGCCGTTTTGAAAGGCGGAGCCTAATGGGTCATGCCGCCTGCCGATAGCAATGCCGGGGGTATTGGTCGGAATCAGCGCGACGGTAATGCCGATGTGGGCTTTATCGCCGATAAGCCGGTCGGGGTCATGGAGTTTGAACGCCAATCCCAGTACCGTAGCGATCGGGCCCAGTGTGATATAACGCTTTTCCCAATTGAGGCGGATACCCAGGACCTGGTCCCGCCCCTGAAAACTGCCGTAACAAATGATGCCGGTATCGGGCATTGCGCCGGCGTCGCTGCCCGCATCAGGGCCGGTCAATGCAAAGGCGGGAATTTCCTCACCGCCGGCAAGACGCGGCAAATAATAATCTTTTTGTTGTGTTGTGCCGTAATTCAGCAGTAGTTTTGCCGGTCCCAGGGAATTCGGCACCATGACGCTTACTGCGGCGGTGGTGCTGCGGCTGGAAATTTTCATGACGATTTCCGAATGGGCCGTGTCGGAAAATTCCAGGCCGCCGTAGCGCTTCGGGATGATGATGCCGCAAAATTTTTGCTGCCTGATGTAAGCCCATATTTCCGGCGGCAAATCCTTGCGATATTCGGTAATATCCCAGTCATTCAGCATCGCGCACAGCGTTTCGACCGGGCCGTCCAGGAAGGCCTGTTCTGCATCGCTCAGTTTTGCGGCGGGCAGGTCCTGTAACAGGTTCCAGTTTGGATTGCCCGAGAACAACTCGGCATCCCACCAGGTATTGCCGGCCTCCAGTGCTTCCCGCTCGGTTTTGGACATCGGCGGCAACGCGTTTTTCATCCATTTGAAAATCGGGCGACTGATGAGTTGTTGTCTGAGGACAGGGCTATTGAGCGGGATAAACAGCAGTAAAAAGCCGCACCATAAACTGATGCTGACGGAAGTCAGCGGATTGATTACGGTATAGCTGCCGAGTAACAAGCCTATTTCGGCCGTGATCCAGCGTATCGGCGCGTTGTAATAGGACAACAGCACGATGAAGATGACTAATGCGAATATCCAGGACATGCGTGTTCTCCTGTCTGATGATGGGGCGGGTCAGTTTCTCAAGGCCTTGCCTGTTTTGAGCATATGTTCCAGCCTTGCCAATGTCCCAGCTTGTTTGACCAACTGGAGAAAGGCTTCACGTTCCAGTGCCAGCATGTCGTCTTCCGTTAAAGGGTTGCTGATGTCGGCATTGCCGCCGCTCAATACAAAAGCCAGTTTTTCCGCTATTTCGGTATCGTAGTCGCTCGCTTTACCGAGTAAATGAAATGCTTTAATGCCCATGCCCAGCATTATTCCGGCCGTTTTTCCCGGCAATGGATAACTATACGGCATTGGCGCGCTGTAGTTTTTCGATAAGGCCAGCGCTTTGGCTTTGGCATCGGCCAATAAGCGGCTTTTGTTCATCGTAATGCCGTCGGCTTCGGCCAGGAACAGCAGCTCTTTCGCCTCAATGGCCGATGTCGATACCTTGGCCAGGCTGATGGTTTCAAATGCCTTGACCAGCGGCGGGATAGGGCCTTTGGCCAGTTTCGGCGCTGTCTGCCAGCGGCGCAGGAATTCCTTGCAGCCGCCCCAGCCGGGAATCAGGCCGACGCCGACTTCAACCAGCCCGGCATACAGTTCGGCGTGAGCCTGTACCGCATCGCAATGCAGCAATATTTCACAGCCGCCGCCCAGGGCCAGTCCCGACGGGGCGGCAACAACTGGAAACGGCGCAAATTTCAAGGCCTTGCAGGTTTGCTGGCCCTGGATAAGCAATTGCTCGACGCTTGCCCAATCCTTGCCGTGTATCGCCGGCAGCAGTAGGGCCAAGTTTGCCCCCGCAGAGAAGTTCTCGCCGTCGTTATGAATCACCAGCGCTGAAAATTCGCTTCCGACTTTGCTGATGCTTAGCCGGATCAACGCCATCGTATCGCTGTCCAGCGTATTCATTTTACTGTGAAATTCCAGGCAGGCGACGCCATCGCCGGCATCCCATAAACTGGCCGATGGATTGCTTAATATGGCCGGGCCTTGCCGCTTAATATCGGCCAACAGCAAGACGCCTTCGGCCCTGTGGATGGGATGATAACGGCCCGTTAAATCGACGGCGCTAAGTTCGCCGGCAGCGATTTTATACAAGGCCTTATGGCTTGCCAGCAACGGCGGTATCGGTAAATGCTCTGCCCGCAGCTTATCGGCAAACCACTCTACACCTATCCGGTCGAGCAATTCAAACGGTCCGCTTTGCCAGTTGAAGCCCTCGCGCATCGCGGTATCGACAGCCGCTATATCGCCGGAGATTTCAGGAATCAGGCCTGCGGCATAACTCAAGGTTTTTGACCAAACCCGCCAGGCATAAAAGGCGCTGAGTTCGGGACAGCTCAACAAGGCCGGCAAGCCAGCTTTTTGGGTTTCACGCAAGGCATCGAGGTTGGGTTTCCCGGCGGGATAATACGCGCCGGTGTCAAAGTCTAGTGCTTCCTTGACGCGTTTCCCGTCTATTTCATTTAAGCGGTAAAAGCCGCCTTTGCCTTTTCTGCCGGTGTAACCGTCGTCTATCATTTTTTGCATCCACCCAGGAAGCCGGTTGACCTCGTGAAACGCATCATCGGGCGGCAGTGCTTGTTTCATGCTGTCCAGGATAAGCGGAACCAGGTCAAGGCCGATTAAATCCAGCAGGCCGAATATGCCGGTTTTCGGGATGCCAAAGAGCGTCATTGCGGCATCGGCCTGTTCAACCGTCAAGCCTAATGCGACGGCTTCCAGCAAACCGGATTGCAGCCAGTAAATGCCGATGCGGTTGCCGATAAATCCCGGCGTATCGTTACAAATCACGCAGTCTTTACCCAGCAGCGTATCGGCAAAGCGGCTCACGGCGGCGACGAGGTCAGGTCGTGTTTGCGGGCCGGATACCCGTTCCAGCAAGCGCATATAGCGCGGCGGGTTAAAAAAATGCGTGATCATAAAGCGCTGTTTAAACGCATCCGGCATATCCTGCAACAATAGATGCAACGGTAGCGTAGAGGTGTTGGACGAGATTAGGCAGTCTTTACCGCAAACGGCATCGAGTTTGGCGTACAAGGCTTTTTTGGTCTGCAGGTGTTCGACGACGGCTTCGATAACCCAATCGGCATCAGCCAGGTAATGCAGGTGATCCTCAATATTGCCTGTCGTAATTAGGCGGGCGTTGTTTTTGTGCATGAATGCCGGCGGTTCGGCCTTCAGCAGTTTTTGCACGGCGGCTTCGGCGATGCGGTTGCGCGCGGCTGTCGAGGTTTTAGCGTCGTCCGGGACAATATCCAGCAAATACACGGGAATGCCCGCATTACTGAGATGCGCGGCGATGCTTGCACCCATGACGCCTGCGCCGATCACGGCGGTTTTATTGATGTTCATCAGACAGCCTCCAGTATCGTTGCAATCCCCTGTCCACCGCCTATGCACTGGGTAGCCAAGGCATAGCGTTTATGTTCCCGCTGCAACAGGGCGGCGGCCTTGCCGGTAATTCTTGCCCCGGTCGCGCCCAGCGGATGGCCCAAGGCAATCGCACCGCCATCGAGATTGAGTTTCGGCAAGGCCACCGGCATCGCTTTAAGCACGGCAAGCGCTTGCGCGGCAAAGGCTTCGTTCAGTTCGACAATATCGATGTCTTCCAATTCCAGTCCGGCGCGCTTCAGGGCTTTGTGTGTCGCCGCGACCGGCCCTATGCCCATGATGTCGGGCGCGCAGCCGGACACGGCGGTGGCTTTGATGCGGGCCAGGCCATCCAGCTTGTGCGCCCTGGCATAGTCTTCACTGCATACCAGCACGGCTGCGGCACCGTCGGTCAGCGGCGAGGCCGTGCCCGCCGTTACGCTGCCGCTTGCGTTAAAGGCGGGAACCAGCTGCGCTAATGCGGCGGCGGTGGAATCCGCGCGGATGCAGGCATCCCGGTCAATATCGCCGTCTATCGTGATAATTTCATCGACAAATCGCCGTTGCTGTTGGGCCGCATAGGCTTTTTGCTGGCTCAGCAGCGAAAAGGCTTCCTGTTCAAACCTGTCGATATGGTATTGCCTGGCGAGGTTTTCAGCGGTATCGCCCATGCGCATATAAGCTTCGGGGAAGCGCTCATAAAGAACGGGATTAGGCATAGTGTTATAGCCGCCCATCGGTATGCGGGACATCGATTCAACGCCGGCACAGATAAATACGTCACCGGCATTAAGCTGAATTGCCCCGGCGGCGATATGAATGGCCTGCATCGATGAGCCGCAGAAGCGGTTAACCGTCATGCCGGCCACGGTAATCGGCAATCCGGCCAGGTGAACAACGAGGCGGGCGATGTTAAGGCCTTGCTCTGCCTCGGGAAAAGCGCAGCCTAGGATAAGGTCTTCGATATCCTCCGGATTGATCCCGGTTTTTGCGATTAAGCCTTTAACGACCTGTGCACAGAGGTCATCCGGCCGCACTTTGCTTAGACGACCGTTGTGGGCCGGCGTAAAAGGTGACCGGCAGAATCCGGCAATAACAACATTTTTCATTATCCTGTCTCCCGGTGGCTGTTCAAATTTGAAAGCGCTCTTGCGATAAGTGAAAAGAACTTCGTTTGTTTAGTTCCGCGTTGTTGCAAATATATCTCTTATGTTTTGTTCAAGTTTTGTAAAACTATATCTTGACGGCGATTTATCTAATTGTTACATTATCATGAAATAATGAATAAACGAATGGATAACAAATAATTTAATAAGCCTCACAAAAACTATTAAATTTATAAATTGTCATACGTTTGAAAAAATCATATGCGTGAGCGGCATTGATGCCCGTCGCAACCCAACCGGTTATGTTTCAAGGCGCTCTGTGAGGAATTGGTGAAATGGCTTATTTAACTGAACATTTGTCAAGGCAAGAACCAGGTATTGTTGATAGTGACAATGCTATCGGCGCAGTCGAGGCTGCAAGTGTTGTTAATAGTTCACGGAACGGTGCCGAGCATGGCAATTTCCAGATAGCCCGCAACTTGAATGACCATAAGACCAGGCTTATTCATGCGTTAGCGCAATTCCCGTTTACTGCGCTGTGCTTATTGAATGAGCATGAAAAAAACGTCTATGTTGTTGAACAGGAAGAGGATGTGTCGCTGGCATCGGATTTGGCGACGGTATTGGGCGAAATCAAAAGACATTATCTTTCGGCAGGCCGATCCTTTAACGGCCAAGCCCCTGCTTTCGGCCTAGCCGAAAGGCAGTTATTGGCCGCGGCACTGCAACGCTTCCCTTTTTCTTTTGAAGACCTGGTAAAAATTACCGATCTTATTGTTTATATTTGTCAATGCAGAGGACTTTGTGGGCCGTCTTCAAGCCGTCACGCAAACAAAAATCCTGGGTTATTGAGTCGGCGAATGGAAGGCCTGATGCGCCGAGGCCGCTTGGATGACGCGAAATTATCCGGTTTGCTGGAAGCGCTAAAGGGCAATAACCATGATGAAGAATTCCTGTTTTTATGCCCTGGCGACATGCCTCACTATGCTGAGGAGATGGTTATTGCCGAACAGCTTTGGTTAAACGCAAGGCAACAGCTCGCCGAAGCGAATGCCAAGCTGG
>SCST01000460.1 GCA_004299465.1 Methylovulum sp.
GTTAAACCGATAGCCAGTTGCTCTCGCAGGCGGGTATTTCCAATTTTTTCCGTCATGCGAACCTGAAAAGGTATGTGATGCATACCCTACTTGGCCTCGGTTGGGGATGCGACAAGCTTGAGTTTCTCGTGCCGGTTCAGTTTCTTGATGGCTATTTCCCGTTTGCCGGCAGAACTACGGTTATGGCCTGTTTCAACATAAAGCAGTTGCTTAGGCTGTCGCCCGCGGAAATATTTGGCGCCTTTCTGGTTCGAATGCTGGGCAAATCGCCTGGACACATCGGTAGTAATGCCGGTATAAAGCGAATCATCCGTGCACAGGATAATATAAACAGACCAATTCATTGCAATGGGAGCTAAGAAATTACCAATGGTGGAACTATTGACAGCCGCATCGACTGATAAACCGATGCTGGGGTGGCGCGAATGGGCGGCATTACCGGAACTTAATATCGAGCTGATCAAGGCTAAAATCGACACCGGAGCGCGTTCGTCGGCTATCCATGCCTTTGCTATTGAACCCTACCGTAAAGGCGGCCAGCGCTGGGTAATGTTTGCCGTCCATCCCGTCCAAAAAGACACCGGCATAGCGCTGGAATGTCATGCGCCGATTAAAGACCGCCGCGTGGTATCCGATTCCGGCGGACACAAACAGCGCCGTTATGTCATAGAGACTCAACTGGTTTTGGGGCATTCTGCAATCAGGGCTGAAATGACATTGACGAATCGTGACAGCATGCTGTTCCGGCTCTTAATCGGGCGGACGGCAATGGATACGCGGTTTCTTATCGATCCGTATGCTTCATACCTGCAGGGCAAGCCGCAGATATTCTGATTGACCTGTGTAGGGCGCGCCGTACCCTCTGGGGCATAAATGCGCGCCTTCTCCGATGCTTGGGGCAGCCTGCCAATCCGCTGGCGCGCGCGGCACGCCCTACAACAGACACCTTTGAGCAAAGCCATACATAGGGCAAAACTTTTCCGAGGGAGGGCAGAGTAGTTACGATCGTTTTAGAAATATCGCCCATTAATCAAGAAGTGCACCGCAATGCTGCCGAAATAGCCGATTAAAATTACCGGCATCCATTTAAGGTGGGTGCTGAAAGTATAAATGCCTTTGGCCTGTCCCATTAAACCCACGCCGGCCGCCGAACCGATAGCGAGCAGGCTGCCGCCGACGCCTGCCGTCAGGGTAACCAGCAGCCACTGGCCTTGCGAAATATCGGGATGCATCGTCAGCACGGCGTACATAATCGTGCCGTTATCGATAAACGCAGAAAAAATGCCGACCAGCGTGTTGGCAACCGTCGGGTCGATTTCGCCATATAAAAAAGCCGACGCAAAGCCCAAATAACCGATAAAGCTTAAGCCGGCAACACTCATCATGACGCCATAGAAAAACAACAGCGTATCCCATTCCAGGTGCGCTACTTTTTCGAACACGTCAAAAGCCTGGCTATCATCGACCAAGGGAATATCCATTTCGTCCGTATTCATGCGTATTTTGGGGTCAGTCACCTTATCAGGCGTTATTTGCATGTAATAACTGAGAAACTTCAAATAAGTCAAGCCCATTAGCATGCCGGCAGCAGGGGGCAGTTCGAGAAAGTTTTCAAAGCAAACGGCGGTGATGATGGTCAGCAAAAACAGGACAATCATCCTGATGGCGCCGCGTTTCATCATCGGCGTTTCAATTGATGCCGCGGGCCGTTCGTTAGGAATCCAGAAATGCATGATGGCCGCAGGCAATGCGAAATTAACGATGGCGGGAACCAGCAGGGAATAAAAACTGGTGAAAGGTACGACGCCTTTTTGCCAGACCAGCAGTGTCGTAATATCGCCGAAAGGGCTGAACGAGCCGCCGGCATTCGTCGCGACAACGATGTTGACGCAGGCTATGGTCACAAAGTGTTTATTGCCCTTGCCCATAGCCAACACGACGGTACCCATCAATAATGCCGTGGTCAGGTTGTTGCAGACCGAGGACAACAGGAAAGACATGCCGCCGGTAATCCAGAATAATTGCCGGTAACTGAAGTTTTTGCTCAGCAGCCAGATACGCAGGTTTTCAAAAATCCCGCGGTCTTCCATCGCATTGAGATAAGCCATCGAGACCATGATAAACAGGAACAGCTCGGCAAAACCCTCCAATGCGGAGCGAAACGAGTGTCCTGCCAGTTCGCCCATACTACCTGAAACATAAATGACGGAAATGAATATCCATATCAAGCTGGCTGCCAATACCATAGGTTTAGATTTACGCAGTTCAGTGACTTCTTCGAGCATGGCGAGTACATAAGCCGCGGAAAAAATTGCAATAGCGAGATAACCGACCCAATGGTGGGTCAGGTCGAGGGCTTGCCCGCTGGCCGCCGTATTTTCCGCGGCTGTGGAAAGCGATGGCAGGCCGAGAAAAATGGCAAGCAGCAAGAGGGATGGAACAGATGGCTTGATCATTAAAAACTCATGAAACAGGGATGATGAATAGCTTACACTTTACTGGAATCAGGCTGTCGATGCCAATAAAATATAGAGAATTCAACTTGTGCAGGGTTTTTTGCGTATCCCCGTCGCAAATAGCGGGAATGATAAAAAGCATCAATATCCTGCTGTAGATGCATTATTCGTAACTACTCAGCACCCCTTCAGAAAAGTTTAGCCCTAGGTATACTTTGGTCAAAGGTGTCTGTTGTAGGGCGTGCTGCGCGCGCCAACGGATTGGCACGTTGCCCCAAGTATCGGAGAAGGCGCGCGCGGCGCGCCCTACACAGGCCAAAGAGCGAGTATAACTTCAGGTAA
>SCST01000906.1 GCA_004299465.1 Methylovulum sp.
CGACGCCGAAGCAGGTGCGCATGATTATGATCGACCCGAAAATGTTGGAATTATCGGTTTATGAAGGCATCCCGCACCTGCTCACGCCGGTCGTCACCGATATGAAGGAAGCCAGCAACGCGTTGCGCTGGGCCGTTGCGGAAATGGAAAGGCGGTATAAGTTGATGTCGAAAATGGGCGTCAGGAACCTGGCCGGTTTTAACCAGTTGATTGAAGACGCCGCCGCAAGAGGCGAAACCATCAGGGACCCGATGTTCCAATTGGTCACGCCGCTGCAAGAAGGTGAAGAGTTTCCGGTATTGACGACCTTGCCCAGCATCGTCATCGTTATCGACGAATTAGCCGATATGATGATGATCGTCGGTAAAAAAGTTGAAGAACTGATTGCCCGCTTGGCGCAAAAAGCCCGCGCCGCGGGCATTCATTTGATACTCGCGACACAGCGTCCTTCGGTCGATGTCTTGACCGGGCTTATTAAGGCCAACGTGCCGACGCGTATTTCATTCCAGGTATCGTCACGCATCGACTCGCGCACGATACTCGACCAGGGTGGTGCGGAAGCCTTGCTCGGCAATGGCGACATGCTGTTTTTACCGTCAGGCACTAGTATCCCGATACGCGCCCACGGCGCATTTGTCGATGACCATGAAGTGCATCGCGTCGTCGAGTTCTTGAAACAGACGGCGCCCCCGGATTATCTCGAAGAAATCACCCAGGAGTCCGGCGATTCCGGTGATGGATACGCTATGAACGGCAGCGGGGACAGCGGCAATCCTGAATCCGATGCCTTATATGATGAGGCGGTGCGGTTCGTGACGGAATCGCGCAAAGCCTCCATATCCAGCGTACAACGGCGTTTTAAAGTGGGCTATAACCGCGCGGCGACGATGATTGAAGATATGGAAGCGGCAGGCATTGTTAGCGCCGCGGAATCTAACGGCTCAAGGGTTGTGCTTGCCCCACCGCCGGTTAAAGATTGAAGGCGTCATGCGAAGCCGGTGCGTAGAGGCCGCACCCGCTATATGCAGGAATATAAAGGGTGCGTACCGCCTCGCCTCAAGCTTATATCTACGCGTTGCTCAAGAGCCGGTCAATTTTACGGCGACAACAAATCTGGCGGGTCCCCGCCACATCCAGGCGATCCATCCATTCGCCTTTTTGCCGAAGACGCTCGGCCTCCAGGCTATTAAAAAGGCCCTCATCCCGGCAAAAACCGTTTTCAG
>SCST01000461.1 GCA_004299465.1 Methylovulum sp.
TACCTCGGCAACAGCATAGCCAATGACGGCGATGCGCGTGACATGCGGTTTTACGAAGATATATACCGAGATGCCGCCTCAGCGGGTCATGCCGGATTTATTACCGATATATTCGAGCAAAATCATCATTAATCATTACAGTTAATGTTCTATCTGGAATTCAATCCAAACAACGGGCTATGCCTTAGTGAGGATTGAATTCCTTCCCGTATGATCATATTGAACAGGGTATGCCCCGAAACGACAAGAAACGCGGTGTTCAGTGAGCGCTATCCGCATCAAAACAGCGCAATGATCAGCACCTGTGCCTAATTTCTTAAATTACCGTGCAATTTGAAATTCGCTACCGCACCTGACAGGTGTTGCGTTTGATCTTCCAACGATTCCGCCGCGGCCGCCGCCTGCTCTACCAGGGCGGCATTTTGCTGGGTGACATCGTCCATTTGGGCAATAGCTTGATTAACCTGTTTTATACCTGAAGTTTGTTCAGCTGAAGCCGCGCTAATCTCAGACATAATGACGGTAACATTACGAATCGAATTAACAATTTCCTGCATGGTTTTCCCGGCTTGGGCAACCAGTTTAGTACCGTCTTCAACCTTCTCTACCGAATCGCCGATCAGGCTTTTAATCTCACCGGCAGCGGCGGATGCACGTTGCGCCAGATTGCGGACTTCCACGGCAACAACGGCAAACCCCCGCCCTTGTTCGCCGGCCCTGGCCGCTTCTACTGCGGCGTTAAGCGCGAGTATATTGGTCTGGAAGGCAATGCCGTCTATCACCGAGATAATATCTACAATCTTGCGGGAAGCTTCATTGATGCCTTCCATCGTCGTGACAACCTGGTCGACTACTGCGGCGCCCTTGCCTGCGATGTCCGACGCGCCGACGGCAAGCTGGCTGGCATAGTTGGCATTTTGGCTGTTGGCTTGCACGGTGGAGGTCAGCTCTTCAATGCTGGCGGCAGTTTGCTCCAGGCTGGCCGCTTGTTCTTCGGTACGGTGCGACAGGTCGTTATTGCCTGCGGCAATTTCCTGGGCGGCGGCGCTGATGGTGTCGGTGGAATCCTTGATGTCGCCTACGAGTCCCCTGAGGGTTTCCACTGTCCCATTCATGCCGGCAACCACTTGACCAAAAGTGCCGGGATAGTCTTTGTCGATGGTTTGGGTCAGGTCACCCTGGGACAGTGCGCTGGCGATATGCGCTATGTCATTCAGGCTACCTAAAGCATCCAGGGATAGATTGATATCGTCTTTCAATTTGGCGAGATCACCGCGCCCTTCGGCGCTAACACGCTGGCTGATGTCACCGCAAGCCACGCCGTCCATGACCTTCCCTACATCACCCAGCATGGATTGTATGGCCTCCATGGCCTGCATGGCGTGGTCTACAGCAAGCCGGTATGCACCCTCGACATTAACGTCGACCCTTTTATTAAAGTCACCCTCCGCTATCGCGCTCATAAGGTCAGTAATCGCAACCGTGGTGGCGGATAGCGTTTTTGCGACCGCATTCAGTTGCTTCAACGCCGTTGCAAACCCGCCATGTAAGCCTTCCGGATAACTCTTTCGAGTAAAATCGCCATAAGTTACATAGGCCAGGGAGTAGTACATATCTATCTGCGCAGTTTCCACCTGATCCAGCAAATCATTCAACCCCCAGGCAAGCTGTTGAAGCGCCCGGTCTTTCCCGCCGATATGGGTAACCCTGACATCTACAGCGCCTTGCCTCCATTCCCGGCTTGCGTGAAGTAACTTATCCAGCAACTGTTGATCGCCTGATCTTGATTTGCGCCACCAGGCAATAGATAAAGCCGAGCCCGCCGTTAACAGAAACGGCATGATCATTTCCCTACCGACAGCGCCTTCTGCCCCACTCAGGACAAGCCCTAAAGCGGGCATCCATACGTATATCAACGAACCTAGCCATATCGTAACAACGGCTGTTAATGCGGCAGGTTCATTATTCTTAAAGCGACTGTAATACATTGATAAGCTCCTCGTAAGTAACGCCCTTGTCTTTTAACAAATTAGCCAACACGACTCCTGAAGCCGCCATAGCGTCTTTAGGACCGGCCTTCCGTTCGGCATCCAACATCGCACGATAGACATCCGTCACAATAGGAATGGCTTTTGGGTTAGGCATACGGCGTACTGAGGTGTACCCGATTTTCTGTTTATTTCTGTCTTTCATCGGAGCAACATGGGTAAACACCCAATAAAATCCACCATCTTTCGACATGTTTTTGACGTAGGCGAAGATTTCCTTATCTTCCGCTAAATAATCCCATAGCAGCTTAAACACCGCACGCGGCATATCGGGATGGCGGATGATATTGTGCTGGCTGCCCAGAAGCTCGTGCTCCTCATATCCGGAATATTCGATAAAAATCTCGTTCCCGTAGGTAATTCGTCCAGTCAAGTCAGTCTTGGAAACGATGAAATCCTGCTCCCGCATCAATCGCTCCTGACTTGTCGGAACAATATCTTTTCTCTTCATAGTCTTCCCTTAATTATTATTATTTTAATTTTGCAGTGCGGCTGCAATACTGATCCAGCGCGCTGTATTCACTTGATAAAATAAGGTTTTATAAGCGATTTGCATTATTAACCATTTTTCTTCGAATTAAAAAGCTTTTCTTATTTCAGCCAATATCCCTTTCGCGGACTGATTTTCTGCTTCAGGTTTATTGGTAGATGTTTTGATAGACTTTGGGTTTTCAGTATTTGAGCGGGTACAGCCAACATATGTGTAAAAATAGGACATAGTGGCTAATATCCGCGAAGAGGAGTACAGGAAGCGTAACGCTAGTGGAGCGGTGTACGACGCCCCCCGCGTAGCCGTAGGGGCCGGGTGTTTTGACGAAGTTGGAGCGGTAGCGGAAGCGCAGTCAAAATACAAGGCCACCCGACACGGCGTCAAGTCATTGTGGTGGCCATAGCGCACTGCGTACCGGAGGAAAGTCGTACGTCGTGGCGGATACAGGACGAACGCGGGCCGCCGAAGGCAATAATCGCCAGGTCATTTTTCGCTGCTGAAATCGGACGGACCCCATTTCAGCTTTCGCGAAAAATCCTGGCGCGTTTGTTTTTCAAGCTGCTTAAACTTGGCCAAACAGCACTGCCCCGATGGGTTTGTGATTTCACAGGCGCAATAACCCGCTTTTACCTGTTCGATGACAAAATGCTTGAGCGCTGCCGCACTACCCGCCTGCAACGTCGAGCGGTATTGCGCCTCGGTAATATCAAAGCAATAACACAGCAGGCCTTCCCGGATGTTGCTGGCAATTCTTAACTGTTGTTTAAGGACGGTATCGCCGGCTGTTGAAAAATAAGCAACGGTACAGGCTTCAGCCGGGCAAAAATAATAATCGCCGGAATGAATGGCCTGGTTTTCAGGAAATCTCACTTGGTGGTAAACGGTTTTTATACCGACGCGCTTTGCCGATGCGCCGCAGCTGGGGCAATCGTGGGCGTTTGGCGTTGGCGAACTGTTTGAGCAGCAATCTGCCATGTTCCGAACCTGTGATATTGATTATTGAACTTGGACAACTGCCGGATAACCGGCATTTGTGATGGCTTTTATCAAAGCGTCTATGCTGGTTTTTTGCGGATCAAAGCTAACAGCAACCGTTTTGCTGGCAAAATCAACCTTAGCCTCGTTAACACCATTGACGCCTTGCAGCACCTTTCTGATGGTAAGGGGACACATCGCGCAGCTCATGTTCCGCACATCGAGCGTGACCGATTGGCTGCTGTTTTGTGGTTGCAGTTGAACAGGAACAACAATCTCGGCGCGGGCTGTCCGCATTAAAAAAGATGCGGTCAACAAGCTCAACGTTACCCATAAAATTTTAATAGTCATCATCTTCTCCTTATTCCATAAATAAGGGGGCAACCCATGGAAAAGTCAACAGCAACAAACTCAACGTCGAGCCAATCCAGAAAATCAGCCGCTGATTGTGTTTAACTTCAGGTAACGCACACGACGGAGCAGTTGCCGAGGTGTTACCTTCTTTGCAGTTTTCCGGTAGCAAATAAAGCTTGCGATAACCTAAACCAATAAAAATCAGGCTTAGCACAATAAAAATAGGCCTGACCGTTTCCATTGATGTCAAAGCACTCATCCACGCACCGCCAATCCCTAAGGAGATAAGCAGCAAAGGGCCGACACAGCAGGCCGATGCACCAATGGCGGCTAATACGGCACCAGTGCCTAGCCAGTGTGGGTTTTCTTTAGGGGGTAATTTTGTAGCCATAAGCATTTTCCTTAATAAAAACCAAGCGTCTGCTAACCTGCATGCAACAAGGGCCTGATGAATGCAGGAATTGTTAGGTTTTATAAACCTGACTAGCAGTCTAAACCCTGTTCCATAGAACAGAGTCAAGCCTGCGACATTATTTTTGAATGCGGGGGGGGCTAAATTATTGAGCCATATCGCTTGCGACACTCCCACCGTCCCTGGCAGTCGGTCGCATCAGTTCCGTACTGATTGCGACACTCCCACCGTCCCTGGCAGTCGAAAGTGCGTCAATGAGCGGACAATGCCCTGCGGAAGCATCGCTTTGGCAGGCTTTCACCAGAACCTGCAAGGTATGACGAAGCACCATTAAATCCTTTATTTGTGCGTCGATTTGTTGACATTTTTGTTCGGCAATACTTCGCGCCTCGGCGCAATGTCCGGCATCAAGCGATAACAATTGGGCGACTTCTTTTAAGGTAAAACCCGCTTGCTGGGCGCGTTTGATAAAACGTATTCTTACGACGGCATCCGGCGGATAGCATCGATAACCTCGTCCAGGTTTATCCGGCTCATGTAGTAAGCCGATACGCTGGTAATGACGGATAGTTTCAATAGTAACTTCGGCTTGTTTTGCCAACAAGCCTATGGTGATCGTCATGTTGGTCATGGCTCCTGTCCATTATAAAAGCAATTGTTATTGAAGAGAGGGTACTTGTTGCGGCACCGCCACGTTTTGCCCGTTAATTACGATAAGGAAGGTGCACGAAATAACTTCGAGAGTTAAGACCTGGCAGGTTTGGATAGCATGGCAATGCTATTTGCAAAAGTTATTTCATGCGCTTTCCTAATCACCTTTTGGTCGAAGTAAAAACAATTTCCTTACAAGCAGGCCCAATAAATTAACAGGACGATGCGCCCGGTGACAAACACAAAAAAATTGTAAGGAATGTAAACCGGATTCGACCAATGGGGCAGGAAGGCTTGGCAACACGCATCGTTATCGCCTTCCTGTCACCTATCAATCACTTTCGGAGTATTTAAATGAACAAAAAAACTTTAGCTTTGACTTTAGGCAGTGCAATCGCTTCCACTTTATTGGGCGCCGTACCATCCGTCCAGGCAAACGAAAACCCGTTTGCAATGTCCAGCATCAACACGGCGCAACAATTGGCGGCAGCCGATGAAAAAATGAACGAAGGCGGTTGCAGCGGCAAGATGAAGGAAGGCAAATGCGGCGAAGGTAAATGCGGCGCCAACAAAATGAAGGACATGAAAGGCAAGGAAGGTGGTTGCAGCGCAAAAATGCCCGAAGGCGGCTGTAGCGGCAAAATGCCGGAAGGTGGTTGCAGCGGTAAAGTAAAAGAATAACACGGAGTATCCCGCCATGACTATGCCGAACGCTTTTGGCATTACCGGTGCGGGTCTTGGTTTGCGCCGGGCGCTGTTGCCCGCGCTGCAAGCCGGGGTACCGGACTGCATTGATTTTTTTGAAGTATCGCCGGAAAACTGGATAAACGTCGGTGGTCACCTGGGCCGGATTTTTCGCAGCCTGACCGAGCGTCACTGTTTTGTCGCGCACGGCCTGGCCTTGTCATTGGGCGGGCCGGCGCCTTTGGATACGACGTTTTTGTATCAGCTAAAGCGCTTTCTGGACAAACACGATTTTGCCTTGTATACCGAGCATCTCAGCTTTTGCAGCGACGAAGGCCATTTTTATGATTTATACCCGATCCCGTTTACCCATGAGGCGGTTCGTCATGTCGCCGGACGTATCCGGCAGTCTCAGGATATTCTGGAGCGGCCCATTGCATTGGAAAACGCATCCTATTATGTTCAGCCGCCGCAGGCGGAAATGGATGAACTGAGCTTTATCAATGCGGTGCTGACGGAAGCTGACTGTCTTCTACATCTTGATGTTAATAATATCTACGTGAACAGCGTTAACCACGGTTACGACGCGCTGGCGTTTTTACACGGCTTGCCGGGCGAGCGCATCGTCTATGGCCATGTCGCCGGGCATGATTTGGAGCCTTCCGGCTTGATTATCGACACACACGGACAGAATACGATAGATC
>SCST01000462.1 GCA_004299465.1 Methylovulum sp.
AAGCAGTTGGCGGGCGTGACGATGAAAGAACCGGGCGTGTCCCGGATGGTCGCGGTTGATATTGAAGAAGCAGTGAGTCTGGCGGAAATCTAATGGATAAAGAATTATTAAGAGTAGTGATTATTGCAACCGGCCTGCTTGTCATCATGGGCATGCTGGCCTGGCATTTTTTTAAAAATAAAAAATTCTCGCAAGACATGGGATTTTTTTCTGACCAGGTCTTTGGCAACATCAATGAATCGCTGGTTGTGCATAACGAGCATGACGATTTTGATATTGTGCAGCTAGAAAAGCCGGCCCATCCTGCCGATGAGCTTGAGGGTCAGTTGCGGGATGGTTTTGACGACGATTTTGACCTCGATGAGCATGAGCCGCCGCAACGTTTTGTAGCGCCCGAGATAATCCAGTTCAGCGTCGTCTCAAAAACGAACGAAGGTTTTTACGGTCTCGATTTGCTTAAGGCGTTCCGGATTGCTGAACTGGAATATGGCAGCCTGAAAATATTTGAGCGCCTGGATGCCAAGCGCATGGTCGATTTCGGCGTCGCCTGCATGGCTGGGCCGGGCACTTTTCCAGCCAGTGCGGGAATGGATGATTTTTACTGTCCCGGCGTGGTGTTTTTTATGCAACCCGGCGTATTGGATGATGCGGTGAAAGTGTTCGATGATTTTCTTGAAGCAGTCAATATCCTGGCCGTGGAACTCGATGGCGAAGTATTGGATCATGATAGAAAAGCGCTGACCAACGCGACCATTCAATCAATCCGGCAAAGTTTGTAAACCGGTCTGGCTGCTGTTTTACCCATGCAGTAACGTCCGCGGAAACCGGCTCGGCAGTTGCTCCTCCTGCATCCTTGCAGCCGTCGGGGATTTGCATGCGATGGGCGTTTTTTACTTACGCCTGATGCCTATCAATACCGGGTTCCGGCAGCAACAGCAAAGCCTGTTTCTTCGGCAATGCCTCCATCCGCCGCAACTCCCGGCCGGCTTTCAAATTACACGGGCTTGTCCACTCATCGACAGGACTCTCCTGAGCGTAGCCGCAGGCATCATGGCAAACGCTTTGCTCACTCGCAAAATAAACCACAAATACAAGGGAACGCTGATGCTGATAGTTGCAGCGTTTTCAATCTACATGAGCTATTCAATACCCTACAAGCGAAGCGTTTTGGAGGCCAGGCTCTGCCCAGCCTCCAACAGATAGCTGTTGAATACTGGCGACAATGGTGATATGAAAACGCGGTAAGTGTTATAGGATGTGGCGGTTTATTTTTTCAGTTCACCCGAGACTTGACTTAACCGATCCCGCCGCACGCGATGCCGACAGTAGTGACGGCGAGGCTAAACACATGCTGAAAACATTGATTGAAAAACTGGGCGACGTTGTCATCCGGAAATTTGAAGGCGGTAAAGACGCGTCCCGTTTCGCAATAATGTGCTGCAGGGAAATGCGACGGCTTACTAACTATAATTCGGCGGTGCAGGATGTATTAATCATGCAGGTCTATTTTACCGCCCTGCAAATCTTGGTGCCGTTTTTAATTTTTTCTATCATCTTCAGCTCTTTCGTACTGGGCATTATCGTAGAGAAAATCAAAGAGATGGGCCTGACCCATTACTTGGGCGATATATTAGCCGGAATTATCTTTGTCGAGATCGCTCCGCTGCTGACAGTTTTTTTGATTGCCCAGAGAAGCGGTTCGGCGATCAACGCCGAGATTGCGGTAATGAAAGTTCACAATGAAATCAAGTCACTGGAATATTTCGGCATCGACCCTGTGGTTTATTTGTTCGTGCCGAGGATAATCAGTATCATGTTCTGCATAATCGCATTCGATATTTTGTTTTCGATAATTATTTTTTTAATCGGCAGCCTGTTTTCATTTGGCATCCTGGGCTTGGCGCACGAGCAGTATGCCAATATTTTTCTCGAATCCATCGAATTGTCCGACTTTGCATTGGTTTTTGGGAAGTTACTGGTGTTCGGTTTTTTTGTGGCATTTATCCCCATCTATAACGGCTACCACATCAGCATAAAAAAGTTGACCGATATTCCGATAGCTGTGTTGAATGGCATGGTTAACCTGTTTGTTACAATTACGGTAATAGAAACATGCTCATTAATCCTAAGATTCATTTGAGTTATTTCGCTAACACCCGGCTCATCGACATTCAACTCGAACGCTTTCGTGACCAGGAAAAAGGGCGTTTTGGCCTGGTTTCATCCGAGTTGCCGTTAATTTCCAATCTATCGCTGAAGCAAAATTGCGCATTGATTTTGCAGTACCATCGCCATTTTCCGACCCGAGCCGCTTTTAATGAAGCGGGCAAGTTGTTGGCGCTGTTCGGGCTTGAACATAAAAGCGATTTGGACTACTCCCGTTTGCACGAAATCGATATTTTCATCGGCAAACTGATACGCGCGGCTTTACTCGAACAGGCTTTTGTCGTCGTTGACCGGCCTTCCGAACAACTCCATGCCGATTTCGAGATGAGCGATATTATCGTGATGATTGACAAACTGGCGCACTGTTTCGCCGCCTGCCATATCCTGGAATACCAATGGGAAGAGGATCACTATCATGGACTCCGCCGAGTTCTATAAAACCAGGTTTAAAGTAGGGCTGTTCGCGGTCATTTTCATCCTTGTCACCTTCGCGTCGCTGCTTATGTTCGCGATTAAAAAGGATTTGTTTGAAAGTTTGCATACTTTCACGCTGCTTTCCCGTACCGGTGAAGAACTTCGTGAAGGTATGCCGGTATTTTTTTCCGGCTTTAGAATCGGCGTGGTCAGCGATCTTGCGCTCAATGATGCGGGTCATGTGCTGGCTACGGTAAAAATTCCGGAGCGCCATGCCCAATGGGTGCGAGGAAGCAGTACCTTTACGCTCGAAAAACCCTTTATCGGCGAAACCAAAATCGTGCTCGAATCGAAAAACTTGGCATCGGGCCCGCCGTATGAAACGCAGTTGTTCGTAATGGGCGTTGTCGACGACATCAACGAAGTCATTAAAAGAACGCGACCGATTATCGACCGCCTCGACCGCATTGCCGGTAATATTGAAAATATAACCCGTGAAGCCGGCACCCTTAATCAAAGCCTGAGCCAGATTAATGCCATCTCTGCCAAGCTCGCCAAAAAGTCGAGTTTACTGGAAATGGCGACCGATGATAAACAGGCTGTCCTGGCATTGAATCAAAGCCTCCGGCAAATGCCGAAACTTATCGAACATTACGAAGCGCTGTCCACGGATATGCAAGGCTTGGTTCGTGATGCAAAACACGATGCACTAGGGCCAAAAGGCAGCATCATGCGGGTAAACCGGCTGTTGGATCAATTGTTGGTGGATTTGGAAAAAATAGACGCTGAGCAATTAAACCAATTACTCACCAATGCGGCCAGGGCCAGCGCCGACGTGGCGACATCCACCGAGGATTTGCAATTGCTGCGCCGGCAAATCGATGAAAGTATCGTGCGCTGGAACCGCTTATTAAAGAAGGCAAACGATGTGATCCCTGGAAGCAAGCAGGATGCCGGGGATTTGCCGTGAACCGGAGCATTTTCTTGTTTTTGATACTGGCAACAGGCTGCGGCACCGATTTGCCGCGCTGGCAAAGCGACACGGCCGATTATCTGTATCTTTATCAATCCAGCAAATTGGCCGGCGAGGAGAACGTAGCCGCGCTAAACTTCCGGAAAGCGCTGGACAGCGTCAGCCGTAGCGGAAAAATCGAAGCCTTGAATCACGCCATTTTATATAAATGCGCAATCGACCAGGCGGCGTTTTTGCCCTGCCCCGAGATCGACAGGCTGTATCGCGAATATCTTACCGAAGCCCAATACCACTACAAGCAATTCCTGGATGCCCGGCTTGAAGGCATTGACATCGCTTTATTGCCGAAGCATTACCAGGCGTTTTACCGGGCGCTACGCGACGATGGCGATTTAGCAGGGGCGCTACAGGACATAGAAGACCCTTTAGCGCGCCTGATTGCCGCCTCGGTAGCCTTGAAACAGCGGCCAAACGATTTACAGCTACTTTCAATCGCCGATCGCACCGCGTCCGATCAGGGCTGGAGCCTCTCTATACGGTATCTTTTGGACAACTTGAAAAAATACTACGAACGCTCCGGTGACATGCAAGCATTACAAAAAATCAAGATCCGTTTGCAAATCTTGAATGCCTATCGCTCAAATGGATCACCGGACTCAAAATGAGCATTGCTATGCTTACTGAGAGGCATTCCCGGCTTCGCGCTGCCGGTAAAATTGCTTGATAAACGCGCTCAGTTCCCGTTTTTCAATGGCATCGCGCAGCCCCTGCATCAGGCTCAGGTAATAATAAAGATTGTGTATCGTGCTTAACCGGCATCCGAGCATTTCCTTGCATTTGTCGAGATGTCTCAGATACGCGCGGGAATAATTCCGGCAGGTATAACAAGCGCATTCTTCATCGAGCGGGCGGTTATCGAATTCATACTGGCTGTTCCTGATCTTGATCACGCCGAAACGGGTAAACAAGTGGCCGTTGCGGGCGTTGCGCGTCGGCATCACACAGTCGAACATATCGATACCGCGGCTGACCGCTTCGACCAGGTCTTCCGGCGTACCGACGCCCATCAGGTAGCGCGGCTTATCGGCGGGCATTTTGGGATGCACGGCATCCAATGTCGCCATCATTTCGTCTTTAGGTTCGCCGACGGATAGGCCGCCGATCGCATAGCCGTCGAAGCCAATATCGACCAAGCCGTCGATGGATTCCTGGCGCAGATGCTCGTACATGCCGCCCTGCACAATGCCGAATAATGCGGAAGGGTTATCATCATGCGCTTTTTTACTGCGCTCGGCCCAGCGTAGCGACAGGCGCATCGAATCGGCCGCCTCATCTATGGTCGCCGGATACGGCGTGCATTCATCAAAAATCATGACAATATCAGAGCCTAACTCACGCTGCACCTGCATCGACTCTTCCGGACCCATGAAAATCTTGCTGCCGTTAACCGGCGATTGAAAGGTCACGCCCTGCTCGCTGATTTTCCGTAAGGCGCCCAGACTGAATACCTGGAAGCCGCCCGAATCGGTCAGTATCGGCTTTTCCCAGCGCATGAAGTCATGTAAATCGCCGTGCGCTTTAATCACCGCGGTCGAGGGGCGAAGCATTAAATGGAAGGTATTGCCCAAGATGATTTGCGCACCGATACTCATTAAATCATCAGGCGTTAATGACTTAACCGCGCCGTAAGTGCCGACCGGCATAAAAATCGGCGTTTCTACGACGCCGCGCGCAAAATGAAGCCGTCCACGCCGGGCATGGCCATCCGTATTCAATAAGTTAAATTTCATAAAAACAAGCAGTCAAAAAATAAGGTAAGCGCAACGCCCATCGCGAAGATGAAAGCTGGGGAAATAGCGAGGAAAGGACAA
>SCST01000463.1 GCA_004299465.1 Methylovulum sp.
GCGCTAATTTTGCCGCACGCAAGCGCGCGGGTTTTGTCGAGCACCCCTTATGGGTTACCCGCTATCACGCCGATGAGCACTACGCAACCGGCGCTTACCCCAACCAAGGCCCGGCCGGGCAAGGCTTGCCGGCTTATTCAGGAGATGAGGATCTTAAGGACCAGGATGTCGTGCTATGGGTATCGGCAGGCTTAACGCATATCCCGGATATAGAGCAATACCCGGTGATGAACACCGAAAGCCTGCAGGTTTTCCGGCTGACGCCCTACGGTTTTTTCCGGCGCAACCCGGCGCTGGACCTAATGAGGTAGCCCTGGGCGGCAGGTCAGCTTCGCGAACCACCGCGTAAACGATGCTATCAACAGGATCGCATCGCATGCCTGGGGGTTTAGGTTAGCGCTATGGCTTGCAAACCCCGTCCCGCATGTTACTTTTCGTTTTAAAATAAAAGAGGTACGTCACATGCCGACTATTAGCGCCTTCTATGGCATTTGGATTAAGATGTTTTTGATGATCATGCGCCCGCGCATTTTCATGTTGAGTATGCTGAATTTAAGGCCATCATTGATATTAAAAAACTGGAGATGATTGAAGGCTCATTGCCGCGCCGAGCTCAAGAATTGGCGCTAGATTGGGCAGAGCTTCATCAGGCCGAATTATTGGAGGACTGGGATTTGTGTGCATCAAGACAGCAACCTAAAAAAATTCCACCTTTGAAATAGGAGAAAGTTGTATGTATTGGGATGTTATCAACGTTGTACCGGAATCTGATTTTAGTTTAAGTGTTTCTTTTAAAGATGGCACAACAGGTAAAGTGTTTTTTGAAGAAACGCACTTAACAGGGGTATTTAGTTTATTAAGAGCCCCTGCGTATTTTCGTCTGGTATCGATAGATAATGGTGTTGTGGCATGGCCAGACGATATTGATTTGGCACCCGACGCTATGTATCGGGAAATTAAGAGATGCGGCAAATGGGTATTAAATTGATCTCCTGTCTTCCCAAGCCGGGCGGGTATGTAGCTCATTCCGCAGAGTAACCCCGGCCCAGCTTTTCACAAAATAAGCCATACGGTTTCCCAACACTTCACACTTGCCTTTCCCGCCAAAATGCCCCATATTTTAACGAAGCTTGTCCATACAGCATCCCTGCCTGAATGATAAGACCCGTGTAGAGCAACCGGATACCGATAATGACTGAACTGCTTAAACTTTTTCAAGATTCCTCTGCCCTTTACGGCAGCAACGCCAGTTTTATTGAAAACTTGTATGAACGCTTTCTCGAAGACCCTGAATCGGTCGAGACCAGCTGGCAAAAACATTTCAAAAGCATCCAGCGTAGCGCCGATTTTGAGACCGCCCACAGCCCTATCATCGAACGCTTTGCCCAGCTTGCGATTAAATCCCCGAACCGGTTGGCGCAAATACAGGGCTTTACCGAAGAAAGTGTAAAAAAACAGTCGGCTGTCGCACGGCTTATTAACCATTACCGGGTGCGCGGACATCAAATTGCCAATACTAACCCGCTCGGCAAAACGGCCCCTCCGCCGATCGACATGGACCCGTCTTATTACGGCCTGTCCGAGCCGGATATGGAAACCCTGTTCGATACCGGCTCGCTTTATGGCGTCGACCGCTTGCCTTTGCGCAAGATTATCGCCAATCTCAAGGAAATCTACTGCGGCAGTATCGGCTCCGAATATATGCATATCGATGATACGCATATCAGGCGCTGGTTAATCAGCCGCCTGGAAAGCTCCAAAGCCAATTTGGTGCTTGATCCTGAAAAAAAACGCTGGCTGTTGAAATTATTAACAGCCGCGGAAGGCATAGAAAGCCATTTGCAAAACAAATTCGTCGGCCAGAAGCGTTTTTCTCTCGAAGGCGGCGAATCACTGATCCCTATCCTGGATGAATTGATTCAACGCTCCGGCGAAAAAGGCGTCAAGGAAATTGTTATCGGCATGGCGCACCGCGGTCGCCTGAATGTCCTGGTTAATATCCTGGGCAAAAGCCCGGCCAGTTTATTTGAGGAATTTGCCGGCAATTACACCTTGTCACCGGGCATGCGTTCAGGCGATGTAAAATACCACATGGGCTTTTCATCGAAT
>SCST01000907.1 GCA_004299465.1 Methylovulum sp.
TGCAGTAGCGGAAGCTATCGTTGGGCATTCCGAAAGAACTTTGGGCATACTTTCGTGGATCAAGCTGGTTATTGCCTGGACGGCGTGGGTTCTCTGCCTGAATGGAGGTACTCTGGCATTTAACAGCGCCCACGATCGTGACGAAGAAGAAATCGCCTACCTGATCCAGCCCCCGCTTCCACCTCGCCACTTAGCGCATGTTTCCTTTCTGTTAATGATGGCGGGCGGAGTACTGGTATTTCTTATAACTCCAGCTTTTGGACTGGTAATTGTTGGCTGTATCCTGATGTCGGTCATCTACTCCCATCCCATCACCCGCTGGAAGAGCGTCCCCGACGTGACCGGGTCATTAACATGATTGGTTATGGTGGCTGTACAACTTTTTCCGGTTTAATCTTGGGACAGGTGATAATGGGCACATCATCTGTAGTTCCGGATAGTGCCGGTTGGCTTCTTGTAGCAGGCTTTGCCCTGCTTTTCGAGTCGTTCTATCCTCTTACCCAGATCTACCAGATCGAGAACGATCGCAAACGCGGAGACGTGACTCTGGCAGTAGCCCTGGGTACTCGGCCTTCTCTGGCACTGTCCATAGCGTTTGGCATCGCTGCGGGGAATTTCCTGCTGGCTACAGCCAGGATGTGGAATGACATGGGGACAATAGGACATATCCTTCCGCAGTCAGGGGCGATAGTAGCCTGGATGTTGATGCTTGCAGTCTGGTACCTCAAGGCTGCGGAGATGGATGCTTCAGCTCACGAGAAGGGGATGTACCGCGCCCTGGCAGTCTGGGCAGTGATCGACGGGGCTGTTCTGATCAGCCGGTACGGATTTATGTTCTAAACCCTTTCCTCATCCTATCCGGGTAAGTCGGAAGTCACCCAATTCCTTATGAGCTTGGTTATAATCTATGGGAATAAGAGATGCAAGAAGGTTATAGCTCCAAGAATATGCTTTATTATGATCAATACCTTCGCCACACTGCTATATCTATAAGATAAGATGAATTAATACTGGGATATATCACACATTCCATTCAATAGATATATCCCAG
>SCST01000464.1 GCA_004299465.1 Methylovulum sp.
GCTGCTTGAAGTCATGCAGGCCGTAGCCGAGCAGTATTATCCGCAGCGTAAAGACGCGCTACTGGAAATCAAGCTGCCCTCTCTACTCAAAGTCGTCGAGAAATTGGCGCAAGAGCTGCGCGTCGCCCTTGCCGACAACGTGCCGGGCAGCCATATTTTCTCGTTGAACGATATTGCCCGCGGCCGCCGACTAGCCCAGCGCGGCAGCGAACTCTACCGCCTCTATCGTATCGTCACGGCCGGATTGGACCCGGTTTCGGCGATGATACGCGAAATCAGGATACTGGCGACCGACAACCTGTTATCGCATTCGACCGACGACCTCAAGCGCTGGCTCATCGACGCTTATATCAAGAAAATAGGCTATTACGCGATCGAGCTTTACAGCGGCAAACTGACGGTGGACGACGGCCTGTTCAGCCAACCGACGCGACAATCACAGCAAGAGCTGGACGACATTAATCAGCGGGAAGCGGCGGTGTCCGCCGAACCGTTGCGCATCTTGGTGCTAGGCCAAACTAACGCCGGTAAATCCAGCCTGATCAATGCCTTATTCGGGACGGTAAAAGCCGAAACCGATGTCATCCCCAGCACGGCGGGCATCACCTCTTACCTGTTGGAACGTCCGGGCCTGGAAGCCGCGATTATATTGGACTGCGAAGGCTACGGCAGCGATGACTCCCGGCGTTTATACACAAAAATCTCGGAACAAATCGTCCGTAGCGACATTATCCTGCTGGCAATTTCGGCCACCAATGCCGCGCGCGACCTGGACAAAAAAATGCTGCAGGCCGTCCGGGATTGTTTTGCCGCTCACGGCGGAAACAGCCTGCCGCCCATCGTTGCGGCATTAACGCATATCGACCGACTGCGTCCGTTCAGGGAATGGCAGCCGCCTTACGACGTCATGAACCCCGGCTCGGCAAAAGCTCAGGCTATCAGGCTGATGATGGATACGATTGCCGAAGAACTGGGCTTGGGTCTCGAGCAAATCGCGCCGGTCAATTTACAGCCGGGCTTTGAATACAATATCGATGAAGGGCTGGTTCCGGCCATTTTCGAGCAACTCGACCAAGCCAAGCAAGTGCGTTACCTGCGTTGCCTCAAGGAATATCATAAGGAAGACTACTGGCGCAGGCTGTGGAAGCAATCCAAACGGGCCGGGCAGTTTATCGCGAAAAAAAGTTTAAGCACGTTCGACAAATCGCCGATTACCCCGCCTGTAAATATAAGGCCAGACGAAGAAAGTACTTTAACCAGCCCCGCTTATTAAGGATTGGGCTAAAAATAGCTTCTCGGTAACTGTTCAGGCCCTTGCTGTAGGGCCTGCTGCGCGTGCCATCAACGGACTGGCGCGTTTTACCCGCACGCCGGAGAAGGCGCGCGCAGCACGCCCTACGCTTCAGGCAAGGATCTGAATAGTTACATTTCTCGAAATAGCTTACCACTCGCGCGTCGCAAGGGTTTGGAGGTCAGGCTTTGCCTGAACCTGTTCTTGTCAGGCAAAGCCTGACCTCAGTAACTCCGTGAAGTTATGATTGACCCTATCCTAAATTGCTTTTCATTCCCTCCCCACCTGCTGCACTTCCATTGCAGTCAAAACCAGTTGGCGCGACCGCCTATATCCAATAACCCAAACCAGCATATCGACTGAAAATATTTACCAGCACCCCATCTCATCCACCGACTCTGCTTGTGTACTCCAAAATGAGTGCTGGACTATTTATATTTGCTGTCTATATTTTTAGCATAGCGATTTGCAATACCCGGCATATTGGGAGTAAAACAAACCGTCAATCACGATAATCTTGTTATGGGATAGCAGCAATG
>SCST01000818.1 GCA_004299465.1 Methylovulum sp.
GAGCCGAGCAGGCTGCCGATGTCGAGGCTCTGGCCGCTGACCATATCGGTGCTCTGGATAATGACATGGGCTTCGGAGATGTAACGGTCGGAAGCGATGAGCCCCCAATACAGGACGGACAGCAGCGCCGCGATAAACGCGCTGCCGAGCAGGCTATGCTGTTGAAAGGCGGACAACAGGCCGGAAGATGCAGGGCTTTTCATTTCGAACGGCTTTCCTTGTAGGCTTTGAGGGCGTCGTCGATGTCGTCAAACCAGTGCGCTTTACCGTTGCCCGGAAAGATGCTTTCAATAGGGTAGTCACTCATTAACGGATATCGAGGTAAGGTTTTCAATCGGAGCGTAATCCTGTCATTTGTTACACCGCATTCAATGTCCTTGTGCGGAACCATTGCCGGTATCGACTTGTGCCAAGATTATACTCAAGTCGCCGGTTTTTTTGAATGTTGTACTGTAAATCTCACCAATTTTGGCTGTTATTGCCGGATTGATGTTCACGTTGCCCGTATTGGTATTTAAATTTGCGTTTCAGTAAACCCGCCGGGTCATCGGGGATCCGTTTCAGCCATTGCTCATCGGCTTGCTGCTTTTCATCGGATACTGGGCTTTCCGCTTGTTGCGGTTCTGCGCTTTTTTGTTGTTGGGCTTTGTCTTGTTCGGTTTTTTCGGCGTCTGTTTGTTTTTGTTGTTCAGGCTGCTTTTTTGCTTGCTCTTGTTGCTTGGACGCCTCCTGTTTTTCCGGTTCCGATTCCTGGTCTTTAGCGGAACGTTCAGGTTTTTGCTCCGGTTTTTCGTCATTATTTTTATTATCGGAGGCTTCTGACGGCTTGTTTTCCTGGTCCTGGTTTTGCTTGGGCTTTTCTTTAGAGGCCTGTTGCTCGTCTTTTTTCTGTTTGTCTTGCTGTTTTTTTTGTTTTTCCAGTTCTTTTTCGACTAAAGCCTTGTTGAATTGCGCATCAGCATCATCAGGCTTGATAGCCAGCGCTTTTTCGTAGGCTTTTATTGCCTGATCTAATTGGCCGGATTGTGCGAGTGCATTGCCTTGATTGTAAAAACTGTCGCTGGTTTGGGCCGGGGGATGTGCCAAGGCCTTAGTGTAAGCACCGGCTTTATATTCGGCTGCGGCTTTCCAGTCTGGGTTTTCAAACAGCTCCGCCGCGCGCTCATATTGTTGGCGCTTATATGCTTGCTGCGCCTGCTGGTCTTTGGTTTGCCACAAATCCTGCCAGTCGCGTGCATAACTGTTTTTGGGCAGCGGCAGTATCAGCAATAGGGCAAAACATAATACGCCTTTCCTGAACATCAGCGATGCCAGCAGCAAAACCGGCAATAATAGCCACGGGCCTTTGTCTTCCCACTGGTCCAGCAATATATCCGTCTGTTCCTGGCCGTTGATGTTCTGTGCGACGGGTTGCTTTATCTCGGACAGCAGGGCTTGGATATCCGTATCATCCGCGCTGATAGTTTGATAAATGCCGTGGCCGGCCTGCGCCAAGCGGCTTAAGTCCTCGGCGTTTAATTTCGGGATGACGATAGCGCCCTGCTCATCCTTGATAAATCCTCCGCCGGGTAATGCGATAGGGGCGCCGTCGGCGGTGCCGACACCGAGCACCGAGAGCCGGATACCAGATAATGCGGTCGCCGCCGCCGCCACTGCGGCATCATCGATACCGTCGGTAACGAGGATGATCTGGCCTTTTTCTTGTGCCCCTGAGGGTAGCAGGCCGGCTTGCTTGAACAGGTCTACTGCTTTTTCCAGCGCCTGCGCGGTGTTGCTACCGGGGCTGGGCATGATGTCGGTGCTTAATGCCGACAATTGGCTGGCTATCGTTTCGGTATCATCGGTCAGCGGGGTAACGGTAAACGCATCGCCGGCATAGACCAGCAATGCGGTCTGGCCATCTTTGCGCTGTTTCAGGATGTCGGCAATTTTGTAGCGCGCGCGTATCAGGCGGCTGGGTTTGATGTCTTCGGCATCCATCGAACGCGATAAGTCGAGGATAATCACCAGCGCGGATGCATTCCTGAATACCGGCGCCGGAA
>SCST01000465.1 GCA_004299465.1 Methylovulum sp.
CCCTCTCCCACGAGTAGCAACACCATGATAAATTTAATACATTTGCTTGATGATCAAGACTTTATTCAATCTGTGCCGTACAGCAAAATAAAATATCAGCCTAATGACATCATTTTAAAAGAAAATGAGGTCAGCCAGGATGTCTACTTTATTTTGGATGGACAGGTACAGGTGAGCACCCATATCGGCGATGAAAGCGGCAAACTGGTGCCGGGTTTGGCGCGCCTGTCCAAAGATGATTTTTTTGGTGAATTATCAATGTTTGACGGTGAGCCGCGCAGTGCTGAAGTGATTGCAGTGACCGCATGCGAAGTCGCTA
Organism: Methylovulum sp.; assembly: GCA_004299465.1. GTDB lineage: Bacteria > Pseudomonadota > Gammaproteobacteria > Methylococcales > Methylomonadaceae > Methylovulum. The sequence goes on from SCST01000465.1 coordinate 320, forward strand.
AAGTGGATGGCTCCGGTATGTTGAGCTTTATGGAAAAGTACCCAGACAAAGGTTATTTCGTGTTACGCGAGCTTTTTATGAACCTGGTTATGCGGATGCGGCAAAACAACATCCGTACAAAAACAGTGCTTGATCTTTATTTGAATGAAAAATAAGGTTTAAGGTTGTTTAATACCGCAAAACGATACTGGCATGGATGCGTGCATCACCGGCCTGTGTCGTTACTGCGTTATTCAACGCATTAGCTACAGCGATTTTAGCCTGGATATGGTCTTGCCACTGCCAATTGGCGCCTACGCCGGTGCTGCTGAGATTCCAGTCATTGAGGCTTCCCGGCAAAGCGTTATGCAGGTAACCGTGGCCGTAATCGTAAAATGCAAATAAGTTTATTTTTTGCCAGGCCGGCGTAGTGATTTCAAATTTAACAATTTCGCCGCTATCGGCGCTGGTTTCCCGCTCCTGGTAGCCCCTGACGTCATAACTGCCGCCTACGCCAAGCTGCTCGCCCGCAATCAGCGGGTCCCCGCTATGTTGGCCGGTAAATAGGGTTTGTACCAGCCATTGATGGAGATTAACGGACAAGGTCGAGCCATACCGTAGTAAATTCCAGCCCTGGTTCGCGCCAAAGCGCGATGCGCTGTAATCCGGCTGGCTGTTGTGGTCGCCGAAATCGGTATTGCCCACCCATTGGACATGGTAGCCGATATGGGCGGTTTTCCACGGATACTCGCCTTTGTAAAGGACACTGACCGGCGCGCTACGAACATTAGTCCCGACCGGAATGTTGCGAAACTGGATGTCGTTGATGAAATAGCGATTATCCAGCCCCAAGTCCAACCAGTGTTCATAGCGGCCGACTTTAGGCAGCAATTGTTGGTAATGGATCCCATACATTTCACCCGAGCCGGTTACTGCAAAATCGCCGACCGTCCCGTTATTGACATTCGAATACGCATAATAGCCGCTTAGCCAGCCTTTGAGTGGGTAGACCGGCAGGCTGTAACTGGTACCGTATTGCTCCACGCTGTCGGCATGGTCTGGCGAAGTGGTATAACTGCCGTTCAGGATATGGTCCATGCCCCATAAATTGCTGTGTTGCAAAGCGCCGGTCATGCGGATATTGCCCGAGCTTTGCGATCCCACGGTATTAAATATCAGCGACGCCTGATAAGGCCGTTGCTCGGCGACATTGATTTTGGCATCGACCTTGTCTTCGGTTTCGCTTTGTCTAAACGTCAATTGCAATTGTTTTGACGGATGTTTGTTGGCGACTTTCAGGTTGCCCGACAAGGTGTCCGTATTGGGGGATTCGGAGACTTTGAGTCCCGGCAAGCTGGCGATAATATTGTGCTTATCAAAATAACGGTTCCCCGTTACGCTAATGTCGCCAAGCGCAAATGAAACAACCTGGAGTTTTACTTCGCCGGCATTCAGGGTTTGCGGTGGAAGCGTCACGCGGTAAAACGGATAACCCTGTTCGCGTATCGCCGCTTCCAGGCCTTTACCGACCTCCTGAAGTTCTTTCAGGTTATATTGCCGCTGTTGTAAAGGCTGAAAATAGGCATCTATTGCTTTCTGCGACAGCGGCGAGGCACCCTCAACCGAAAAATGCCTGACGGTAAACCTGATTTCAGACGGCGCCGCGGCGATACCCGGTACCGGCATCATAAATAACCCGGCATTGATCAGTGCGCACCCAAGCAAGCGATAGCCAATCGAATTCATTTTTTGATGTTGCTGTGTTTTCATAAATTGCGAATCCTACAATAAGCCTTGACGTTGTGATCGTGCATCTGGAGCCTTGGTCGTTTTGCCTGCTGGCGAATCAGGGATTTTGACAGGCGTCCCCGCCCTTATCGCCATTTTCATTAAGCAGGGATCCAATACCGGTATGCGCTTGCTGCTCATTAAACTGGTCGGGTAATGGATACGCGTCTTGTGTCTGGAAAGACGGCTGCTGAGCTAAACGGGTTATGTTTTTCTGCGGACTCACATGGCCTACTTCATCTTTGCCCAAATCCATCGTCGCCTCTTCGGCGCCTTTCGCCGTGTTATTGTCCAGTTTAATATGGCCGTTATGCACGGTAACATACAGGCCTTGCGGTGTGCCTTTAGGTGTCTGCGTGGAAAAGAGCTTCTGGATATTGGTGCTGTTCCTGTCCGGCCTGGGCGTAAGATTATTGAATAAGGTCTCGGGAAGGTTCGGGAAATTCAGGATATCGGAACGCGGGCTGGCAATATAATGACTGTCGGGCATGGTCAGCAGATGTTCGCCTGTTTCATTCGTCAGTGCGATCTGTCCTTGCCAAACATGGGTATAAAGCCCTTCCGACAATTCATTGAGCGCGTGGCGTCTATTATCCCCCGTTCCGTCAACACAATCGCCCACACAACTCAAGTCAAATCCGGTGCCCCTGATACCGATAGTCCCAACCGGCGTCTCAACGGCATAAGCGTCTTTATCCGTCTTGCCGATGCTACCCGTCAGCGCCCGCATCCCGCCGGTTGTTAAGCGGTATAAAGCATGATCCTTAGCGCCTGTTTGCTGGAAATGATATTCCGCAATGTCCATTTCGCTGTCGGCTTGCAGTGTGATTTTTTCACCATCGCGAAATACCATCAGCGCATAACTCTCTTTTCCGCTATGCAGGTAATCCTGGCTATACAACGGCCCGCCCAGCGACAAGCGGCGTTCTTTGGCGTTTTTGTCGCCGTGGTTGTTGGCCACGACCTCACCTTTAATATCGGCAACCCGTGCGATGACGCTCTGGTCGGTTTTTACCGGCGCACTCACTGCTTGTGCCCCAGCGGGTGTTTGAGAATTTTCCTGCTCGCAATCGGCTTTGCAAAGCCGTATCGAATAATCGGCCTGTTGGGCTTTGACGGTAGCCAGCTCGGTTTTTAGCTGAAAGTTCTCGGGATTTTGTTTGGCAATCTCGCCGCTACTGGCGCGGACTCCCCCTTCATGCAAGCTTAACTGGGCCTTTGGGTTTTTGGATTGCGCATCATACTGGTCGATGCTGAAGCTGCTGTTAGGGCGCACGGTAATCTTTGCGCCGTCGGTAAATTCAATAATGACAAAACTGCGCTCGGTAGTCTGGATATTGTCGCCCTGGAAAATTTCAGTGTCTTTGCCGAGAATCCTCGGCGTTTCTCCAGGCCGCTGCGCGGCGGCGCTGCCTCGCGCAAAGCTGATCTTGCCGACAATTTGCGGTGCGCTGTGCCCTGGAAATGCAATAAACAATAGCAGTAGCAATAAGCCACCGGTTTTAACAACATCTGAAATGTGCGTGCGCATAGTCTATTTTCTTAATTGAATTAATAAGTTACTTGCACTGCTTAAGCCGCTTTGGCGCAGTCGTCTCAGGCTCGGCTACAGGACTGTCATCAAGAGCCAAAGTAAAAGTATCCGGTTTTGTCGAAATCAGCACCTGGTTTTGCTGCTTATTGATTTGCTCCTGAACCGGCTCCTCGGGGATATGGCGCGGCTCAGGCTTGATGGTCAGGTTAGCCGGCGTATAGGCTATCGTGTAATTCGGCCCGGCCGCAAGACTGCCCAGCGTGATCGCGTAACGGCCGATTCTTTCACCCGCAATGCGGCTTAGCTCACCACTGAGACCGTCGCCCTCGATCAGGCCTTCTGCAATATAAGTGAACATTGGATCGCGTTCACCACGGAGTTTACTGAGCGCATCGGCAATAATGCTCAAGCTGCGCGGCGTAATGGACAGCTCGGCGTCCGTATAGTTGATCGAGTAATTGGGGTTTGCCAGGCTGCCTTGGGTAATGCTGTATTGACCGACATTTTCACCGGCGATGCGGTTGAGTCCGCCGCTAAGCACATCGCCATCGAGCAGGCCGTTTGCGTCATAGCCAAAAACCGGGTCGCGTTCACCGTATATCTTGCCGGCTGCCTGCGCAATGATGTTTAAGTCCTGCGGCGTTATAGTCCATTCGCCGGTAGACGTTTCGTTATCCTGGAATTGATAGCCGAGTGCGCTGGCCAAGCCGCCCGCATACGCAATATCGTGGGTACCTGCGTTGTAATGACCGGAGCTGGATGTCGTTGCATTGCTCGTAAAATGGGTATTGCCGGTGATTCCCGCCATTTCAGCGGAATCGCCGTCGATGAATCCCGTATAAGCGGAAGTAGACGAGAAATTTGCGGAGCCGCCGTAGATGCTGCTTAAATTGTCCGGCGTAACGGTGAGGACAGGGATAATGCTGTAAAGCAGCCCGTCACCGCTCGCAGCCGGAACATTAAAGCCGTCATTACAGGCCTCGGTATTACAGCCGTAATGTTTGAAGTCCGCCGTTAAGCCACCCAGCGTGTTAACACCGGGATTATCGGAATACACCAGCCAACGACCGTTAGGCGCGGACAGTATCGCACCGGCGCTATTATCAAACCGAGTTCCTGCCGCCAGCAGGATGGCAGTGCCGCTCCCACTCGCAGTAATACCGCCATCCAGGATTAAAGCGCCGGAAGAGCGGGCGCTAAGCCGGTTTATTAACGGCATGGCCGGCAATAATAATGAACCGCTGTGGTCGTTGATAATTACCGAACCGTTTGCCAGCAGGGAGCCTGCCGTATAGTTAAATCCATTGTTAAATTTATAGGTACCATTGCCGGATAATATGCCGCCGGCCCAATCGAATTTCCCATTCACCGTTAACCTGTCCGTGTTATTCAACAGGCTGTCCGACACGGATAGATTCCCGAATGATACCGCGCTGTCAAAACTGATGGTTGCATTCTCAATACGGGTTTCCGGTGCGTTATAGACGGCTCCGTTGTTAAAGAGATGGGTGCCGCCGATAAAACTGACGGCATTCTCGCTGTTTATCCTCGCGCCGCTGAAAGCGCGCTCGCCGCTATGGAATTGGACTTGCCCGGTACCGCTCACGTTATACCGGCCCGTGTCCATACCGGGACTAAATATTTTCAGTATGCCGCCGAACAGGTTCAGCGTGCCCTGATTGTTAAATGCGCCGATGTTGATTTCGCGAACACTGGACGGGTCATCACTGCTGATGTCGTATAGACCGCCCGGCTTGTTCGTCAATATGATATTTTTACCGATGTCGCTAGTCGAGCCTGCGGGGCCTCGCCATAGAATGGTGCCATAATTATTCCAGTTTTTGATACCCAGTTCGCTATCGCTTATCCTGGCTAAGTCCGATAGATGGGTTACGCCGAAATTGATCGTTCCGTAGTTGTCCCAATCCCTGTTAAGCAATGCGATGCCTTCGGTCAGCGTTATCGTTGAACCCGCTTGTGTCGTGATCATGCCGTCACCACCCAGAAAGCCGGAATAAAACACTAGCGCCTTGCCGACCTGGATATCATCGGCTCCTGATAATGAGCCGAAATTATCAATAGTCAGCATCGGCATTTTGATGGTGTTTCCGGTATTGAACGTAACGGTGGCATTGTCAATCAGCGTGTCGGCGGCGTTATAGCCTGCACCCTCCTTGAAATAGCCGTTGCCGTTTACGAAAGCGACGTCATTGATGCTGTTTATCGTGGCGCCGCTGTTGAAGTTGCGCGTGCCGTTCCAAAATTGCAGGCGTCCTGTGTCCGTCACGTTGTAATCGCCCGTGTCGGTACCGTCGCTGAAAATTTTCAGTACGCCGCTAGACAGGTTCAATGTGCCTTGGTTATTAAATCGCGCGATGCTGAGTTCAAGAATGCTATCAGAAGTCCTGTTTGAATTACCGATATTGAAAACGCCGCCGGCGACATTATTGATAACGGCAAGCCTGTTATTATCGACGACATCGGCGATTCCTTGCCAGGTCAGGGTTCCGAGGTTATCCCAGCGTTTACTCAGGTACACCGTACCGGTATCGGCCAGTGTTGTTGCCGCTGTCGCCGCCGTCGTGAACAGGCCGACTCCATTCAAGCTTCCGGAATGGAACATAAACGTATCGTTTACATTAACGGCGTCTGAGCCGCCGAGGCTACCTGTGTCCATCGTCAATGCGGCCAGGTTGACCGCCGTTCCGGTGTTGAAATTGACGGTCCCGAACGACATCACATCGGTTTGTGCCGCATTATAAGTGGAACCGTGATTGAAATGGTCAATCCCGTTTGCGAAAGTAACGGTGTTGATGCTGTTTACACTGGCGCCGCTGCCGAAGATTCGCGTACCGTACCAGAATTGCAACTGGCCGTTACCGCTGACATGGTAATCACCCGTATCCGTGCCTGAGCTGACGATTTTCAGCAGGCCGCCGGATAGGTTTAATAGGCCATGATTGTTAAACCGTGCCGTATTGAGTTCAAGCACGCGGTCAGCAGCCAGCCCTGGGCTGCCGATATTAAAAACACCACCGGCGGCATTATTGAAAACCGTAGTGGTATCGTTATCGATAACATCGGCGATACCCTGCCAAGTCAGGGTTCCGAGATTGTCCCAGTGCTTGTTCAGGTACACAGTGCCGGTATCCGCCAACGTTGTTGCCGCTGTTGCCGCCGTCGTGAACAAGCCGCTGCCGCTCAGGTTACCGGAATGGAACATAAACGTGTCGTTTATAGTGACCGCATCAGAGCCGCCCAAGGTACCCGTGTCCAGGGTCAATGAGGCCAGGTTGATCGCCGTTCCGGTATTAAAATTGACGGTTCCGAATGAGATCACATCAGTTTGCGGCGCGCTGTAGCCGGAGCCGTTGCGAAACGTGTTGACGCCATTCGCGAACGTGACGGCATTATCACTGTCCACGTCAGCACCGCTGACAAAGATTCGCGTCCCGTACCAGAACTGTAGCTCGCCGCTACCGCTGACCTGGTAGTCGCCCGCGTCAGTGCCCGGACTGATGATTTTCAACAGGCCGCCGGACAGGTTCAGCGTGCCCGCATTGTTGAATTGGGCCATGTTAATTTCGCGGCTGCCGCCCGCTTTTGCGCCGCCGATATTGAAAACACCGCCGGAACCGTTATTCAATACACTGTTATCGCCATGTGGGCTGAACGCCGCCGCTCCCTGCCAGTTAATCGTACCGTAGTTGTTCCATTGCCTGCCCAGATAAGCCGTTCCGCCATCGGCTAATGTTGTCGTTGAACCCGCGGCGGTAGTCAATAGTCCCGTACCCTCCAGGATACCGGAATGGAATTCAAAACGGTCATTGACTTTGACGCCGCCGCGGCCGGTTAATAAACCGCCGTCAATATTAAGTGCGTCCATGACGAAAAACGCATTAATCGCTAAGGTGCCGCTGTTATTGAATTGGCCGTCAAAAGCGGCATTGCCGTGATTGATGGTTAATTGCGCCCCTTTATTGATATTGACGGTATCGACATGGCTTAACACGCCGTTCAACTCGGTATCGGCCAAATCGGGCAAGGTCAGCGTGGCATTCTTTATCGCACCCCGCTCAGAAACCGTGCTGTTGCCATGCAGCGTCAGCAATCCGGCATTCAGGTCTACGGCCCGGTTGATGTGTGTGGCGCCGCCGCCCGCGGCATCGGAATCCGGTACGAACGTAACATTGAGTTTTCCAGCAGTCGATTCAACGGCTGCGTTAACCGTAATGTTGTTGCGGGCGCTGAAACTGAGCGCCGCATCGCCGCCGGCATTTTTGCTAATCGCTGAATCGACGCTAATGTCGCCGTTGGCATCGGCACCGGCCGTATCGGTATTGACCGCAACGGCCGTACCGTTATTGAGTGCGGATTGAAT
>SCST01000466.1 GCA_004299465.1 Methylovulum sp.
CGCGGGTAGCGCACGGCGGCGGGGCCGGGGTGCAGGAAGCCGGTGCTCAGCATCTGCCGGCATTCGTTTTCATCGGCGGGCGCCATGATCAGCATGTTCGGGATGCAGCCGAGATAGCTGAAATCGAAGCTGCCGGCATGGGTGGGCCCGTCGGGTCCGACCAGGCCGGCGCGGTCCAGCGCGAACAGTACGTCGAGGTCTTGCAGCGCGACGTCATGAATCAGTTGGTCGTAAGCGCGCTGCAGGAAGGTCGAGTAGATCGCGACCACGGGTTTGGCGCCCTGGCAGGCAAAACCTGCCGCCAGCGTGACGGCATGTTGCTCGGCAATCGCGACATCGAAATAGCGTTTCGGGAAGCGTTCGGAGAACTTGACCAGGCCGGAGCCTTCGCGCATCGCCGGCGTGATGCCGAGCAGGCGCTCGTCCTGTGCGGCCATGTCGCACAGCCAGTTGCCGAAGACTTCCGTGTAGCTCGGGTGCGGCGACGGTGCGGATTTGGGCAGGCACTCCTTACTCGGGTCGAAGGCCGGCACGCCGTGATAGGCGAGCGGGTCTTTTTCCGCCGGGGCGTAGCCTTTGCCTTTTTTCGTGACGATATGCAAAAAGCGCGGGCCGCTGATGTGTTTGAGGTTTTCCAAGGTGGCGACCAGCACGTCGAGATCATGGCCGTCAATCGGGCCGATGTAGTTAAAGCCCAGTTCCTCGAACAAGGTGCCCGGAATCACCATGCCCTTGATGTGTTCTTCGGTGCGCCGCGCCAATTCCCACATCGTCGGCATCTTGCTCAACACTTTCTTGCTTTCTTCGCGCACCGACGAATAGAAGCGGCTGGACAGGATCTTCGACAGGTAGTTGTTCATCGCGCCGACATTCGGCGAAATCGACATATCGTTGTCGTTCAGGATGACCAGCAGGTTGGCGTCGATGGCCCCGGCATGGTTCATCGCCTCATAGGCCATGCCGCCGGTAATGCTGCCGTCGCCGATGATCGCGACCATTTGTTTATGCTCGCCCTTCAGCTCCGAGGCGATAGCCATGCCCAGTGCGGCGCTGATCGAGGTGCTGGAATGGCCGACACCGAAGGCGTCGTATTCGCTCTCGGTGCGGTTTGGGAACGCGCAGATGCCGTCACGGCTGCGTATCGTCGTCATGCGCTCCTTACGGCCGGTCAGGATCTTGTGCGGGTAGGCCTGGTGGCCGACATCCCATACCAACTGGTCGGACGGCGTATCGAAGACATAATGCAGCGCGACGGTCAGCTCTACCGTACCGAGACCGGCCGAAAAATGGCCGCCGGAGATGCTGACCGATTGCGTCAGGAATTCGCGCAGTTCCTTCGCGAGCGGCTTGAGCAGCTCTTTCGGGAGCTTGCGGACATCGGCGGGGCTGTGGATGTCGTTAAGCAGCGGGTAGTTATCTGGGATATTCATGTATAAATCGATTCCTTGAGTTGGCACGGATTAAGCTTTCGCGTGATTATCCAGATTCATTTCTGAGTAATCAAGTAGGTAATTAGTGATTCCGTTGAATGATGTAAAGCGATAAATCACGTAATAAATCCGCTTCCTTGCCAAAAAGACTTAAGTTTTCCAGCGCCATTTCATGCAATTCCTGCGCTTTTTGTTTCGCTCCAGCCAAGCCTAGCAGGGCGGGATACGTAGGTTTGTCATTGTTTTTATCCTTGCCTTGTGTTTTCCCTAAAGTCGCGGTATCGCTTTCTTCGTCGAGAATATCGTCTTTAACCTGGAACGATAAACCGATGCATTTGGCATAATGATCGAGCTTTGTCGCCACTGTTGGGTCGATATCCGCTTTTGATAAGGTTGCCATATTGACGCTGGCGCGGATTAATGCACCGGTTTTATGGATATGCATGTTTTCCAGCTCAGGCAGGTTGAGTTTTGTGCCTACGGAGGCAAGGTCAATGGCCTGGCCGCCAACCATGCCCTGGGAGCCACTGGCTTTGGACAGCGTGGTAATCATTTTCAGGCGGTTTTCAGGGCTGGCTGCGATGCTGGGATCATGCGCGAGGATTTCAAATGCCAGCGCCTGTAAGGCATCGCCGGTCAAAATAGCGGTGGCTTCATCGAATGCGATATGGCAGGTCGGCTTGCCGCGCCTTAAATCGTCGTCATCCATCGCCGGAAGATCATCATGGATTAGCGAATAGACATGGATGAATTCAACGGCGCAGGCCGGGCCATCGAGCGTTTCCGGTGCGATGCCCAGCGTCTTCCCGGTGCAGTAAGTCAGCATGGGGCGCATGCGTTTGCCGCCGTCGAGCACGCAATAACGCATCGCCTGATGGAGTTTTTGCGGCAATATATTTTCGCCCGGAAGGCGTTGCTCCAGCGCTTGTTCTACGCGGTTTTGGCAAAAACTGAGGTATTCTTTTAACGCATTACTCATCGGTAAATGGCTCCAGGGATTGAGTGCCGTTTTTTTCTATAAGAACCTGAACTTTTTGTTCAGCCTCTTGCAAGGCTTTCTGGCAGGTGCGGGTCAGGTTAACGCCGCGTTCAAAAGACTTTAGCGATTCTTCCAAAGAAATATCGCCTTGTTCGAGCCGGCTGACCAGCAGCTCAAGCTCTGCGAGGGAATCTTCAAACGTCGTGGATTTCTTTTTCGGCATGTGGATTGGTTTGGGTGTTATAACAAAAATAATGAGAGGCTTGGCTCAAGCGGAGCATTATATATGAAATTGGCCGACGATTGATGGGCTGTAATGATTCCACAGCAATTCTCATTATGGCATCCAGCGCCTAAAATAGCCGACCGACTCCCCCAATTGGGTAATCCCTACAAATCAATGCAGGTGGCATTCATGAGCGATTTTTGACATAGTGCAGCGCCAAACTTTGCAGCACTTATGGCATGAACTCCGCCCCCACCCCACTTAATATTGAATCAACGCTATTTTGCCC
>SCST01000908.1 GCA_004299465.1 Methylovulum sp.
TCCTTCGCTCTCAGGCCTACCGTCATGGTCGACAACAGCGTCCCCGCCGTAGCGAATCCGAGTGTCGCCGGCACGGTGATCAACAGGAGTTTGGGGAGTTGCGACCAGATGTCCATGTTGTACAGGATCGCAAAGATAGGAAAGCTGATCAGCTCTACCAGGAGGATCACGCAGAAGCTACCGAACAGTTTCCCCAGAAAGATCGCTTCTCGCTCGGCAGGATACAGCAGCAAGCCATCCAAACAGTCATTCGCCAGTTCGCCCTGAACCGATCGCGCCAGACCAAGGACGCCGGTGAATGCAAACGCCAACCACAACAGGCCGGATGAGGCTTCTCGAATAAGCGTCTGATCCCCGCCGAGCGCGAAATTGAAGAGGAATAAGACCAGGAACGCGAAAAAACACATGGCGGTGATGCTTTCCCGATCGCGCCACTCTGCTACCAGATCCTTCCGCGCGATCGCCAGGACTCGTCTGGCAAAGATCATTCGCCACCCCATAACTCCCCATGGAGCGCAAAAAGGGATCGCAACGATTCCAGGCTCACGTCATCCCGTCGAGCGTGAAAGACGAGCCGCCCCTGCTGTAAGACAGCCAGGCGATCTGCCAGGGCGAACCCGATCGAGAGGTTATGGGTCGCCAGCAATGTCGTCGCGCCTGTGGTTTTTGAGGCCATGAGGAATTCCTCCAGGAGCTTTGTTGCCTGCAGGTCAAGATTGGTGAAGGGCTCGTCAAGCAGCATGACTTTGGGCTTGCGAAGCATCAGTTTTGCCAGCGCAAGGCGCCGCTTCATTCCGCTGGAGAAGGTCCTGACACGCCCCCCTGCCGCTCCATCCAGTCCGACCTTCGCCAGCACCTCCGCCACTCGTTCGGCGGGATGATCCAGTCCCAGCATGGTTGCCGCAAACAGGAGGTTCTCATGCCCGGTCAGGGCCTCATACAGTTGGTGGCCGTGGGCCAGAACGCCAATTGCTCGTCTGACATCATTGCCATTCTTGCCCACCTCGAATCCGGTCACCTGCGCTGATCCGGCGGTAGGCCGCACCAGTCCGGCCAAGATTCTCAGCAGGGTGCTCTTGCCTGCTCCGTTCGGACCGAACAGAGCCAGGATCTCCCCCTCGGCAACGCGAAGGTCAACGCCCCGCAGGGCCGGATGCGCGCCAAACCACTTCACCAAACCCCTGGTCTCGACCGCGGGCGTCACCCCAGAACGTCCCACTGCGCCGTCAGTTCTCACGACCGCTCGAGATCCTGAGCATGGGCCGCCAAGCACCATTGCGAACTCCGCCATACAAAACGCCACATCCCGATAGCGGATTCACGCAGATGGCAAAGAAGGAGTTGAATACACGTCCACACCCTATTCTCAAAACAAATTCAGTCTAGCAGAGACTGCATCGCGGAACAACCGAAAAGGAGCCGGACAGGTGCTCAGTTACTGCCGCCGTGGCCTCGTCTTCTCC
>SCST01000909.1 GCA_004299465.1 Methylovulum sp.
ATGTTTTTACACGGCAATGTAATAGTTATATTTCACAGGCCTTCCCCGATGTTGATATGGACTCTACCGTCTGCAATGCGCACGGGATAGGTGGGTATCGATACCGTTTCATCTTCCAGGCAGCTACCTGTTTCCAGGTTGAAATGTTGCTTGTATAACGGCGACGCAACCACGGGCCGACCGCCGATATCGCCGATCAAGCCGCGCGACAGGACATTGGCTTTGCCGAAAGGGTCGTAATTACCGATCGCGTATACGGCGTTTTCTTTGGGCATATAAAAAACAGCGACCTGTTGCCCTGCAACCAGTGCGCAAACCCCCGAATCCGGTTGCAAATCATCGGCGCTACAGACATCAAACCAAGCCATCACGCCACCTCTACCATTTTGAAATGCCTGCGCTCTTCGTCATTCGCGGGACGAACCTGTCCCCGCTCTTCGACAAACACGATCGCGTCATCGCTCTGCTCGCTGTTAACAAAATGCCGGAAACGTTTCAGTTTTTCGTCATTTTCAATCGTCGTCTTCCATTCGCACTGATAGGTGTCGATGACATATTGCATTTGCTGCTCCAATTGCCCGCACAGGCCGAGCTTATCGTCAATCACGACGGCTTTAAGATAATCCAGGCCGCCTTCCATGTTTTCCATCCATACCGACGTGCGCTGCAGGCGGTCGGCGCTGCGCACATAGAAAATCAGGAAACGGTCGATGTACTTGATCAGCGTCGCTTTATCTAGGCCGGTCGCGAATAAATCGGCATGCCGGGGCTTCATGCCGCCGTTGCCGCAGACATAGAGATTCCAGCCGTTTTCGGTTGCGATCACGCCGACATCCTTGCCCTGCGCTTCGGCGCATTCACGCGTGCAACCCGATACGGCGAACTTGAGTTTATGCGGCGAGCGCAGGCCTTTGTAACGGTTTTCCAGCTCAACTGCGAGGCCGACGCTGTCATCGACGCCGTAGCGGCACCAAGTGCTGCCGACGCAGGATTTAACGGTGCGCAGCGATTTGCCGTAAGCATGGCCGGATTCAAAACCGGCGGCGATGAGTTCCTTCCAGATATGCGGCAACTGGTCGACTCGCGCACCGAACAAGTCCACGCGCTGGCCGCCGGTAATCTTCGTATAGAGCCGGTATTTCTTGCCGACCTGCCCCAACGCAATCAACATATCCGGGCTTATTTCGCCGCCGGTGATGCGCGGCACGACCGAATA
>SCST01000467.1 GCA_004299465.1 Methylovulum sp.
CGCACAGGCTGCAACGAAGATTTTCATCGGTATTCTCCAAGCAAGATCAAGCGAGGGCGCTTTTTACATTTGCGTTAAACATGCACAGCGAGGCAGTCTTGCAGACTACGCCTGCAAGACTTCAGTGATTATCAAAAAGCTGCGGAAACCAATTATCCGACAGGATATTTTCAGCCGTCCAAGGGCATTGCCCAGGAAATTTCTCATAGGAAACTCCGGTTTCCTTTTCCGTTGCGTCACGCGCATCATCCCATGCGTCAGCCCACCAGTCAGAATCGTTTAAGCAGTTTTTTAGACTGGGGGTTCGGTTTAAACGACGCTTAATCCGGTCTCTTTGTGTCTTTATTGTCGCTTGCCGGCTTGCGCCTTGACGTGCCGGTTGATATTGCCATTTTAGAAGATGGCAAAGAAGTACAGCCATACGGCTCGCCAGTTCGCGTTGCTCACTCTTACCCACGTCTTCTATTTCCTCAGCGATATGTTCCAAATCGAGTAATTCAAACTGTCCAGTGCGTACCAGCCTTGCTTGTTCATTCGCCCAGGCAACAATGTCTGTTTCGTATGTGTGCATCGTCATGCTTATCTCCGATCAGTTGTTTATCTGATGTTACGCTTCATCTAAAAACGCATGACTCATTCTATCGATTAATTCTGCCCTGAGGAATCGAAAAGCAAAGCAGCGAACCAATAAACAAAACATTATAAAAGGCGCGGACAGGAAGGGGTTTGAGAAAGAAGGTTTTTTGGACGGCTCAGCCAGAGGGGGAGGACTGGAAAGAAGCCGGTCCTCCCTTCAGGATATAACAAAACAACAGCCTAAAGCGCTTGCACCTTGAAGGCTTTTTCCAGGCGCGCCGCGGCGACATCCCATTGGACATTGCGGAAAAAAGCGTCCACATAAGCCGTTGCAGCGGCGCCGTAATCCATTTGATAGGCATGTTCGTACATGTCCATCACCAAAATGGGTAAGGTCGCGGCAGGCGAATGCAAGTGATCCGATAACCAATAATTCTCCAGCAAACCGGTGTGCAGGTTAAAGCCCAACACCAACCAACCGGAACCGCCGCCCAGGCCTGCGCCTATGCGCCGAAACTCCTTTTCCCAGACATCGAAGCTGCCGAACGCCTCGTCCAGGGCTTTACGTAGCACTACGCCCGGTTTGCCGGAGCCGCCCAGGTTATGGAAATACAATTCATGCAAGACCACTGAACCGGTCCGCATCAGGTGCTCACGTTTGAGGTCGTTATAGACGAAAGCCGGCGTATCGGCATTGTTCAAGGCCTCGGTAATATGTTGCTTTACCGTATTAAGCGCCTTTACCGAGCCGCTGTAATTGTTTTCCCAATGGGAGCGGATCAGTTTTTCGGATATGCCGTCCAGTTTGGCCGGATTGAACGGCAGGGGCTTCGGCTCATGACTGGCGGCGAAAGAAGAGCTTAGCGTTAAGGCTGTCGGGGAGTCCGCAGTCGCTGCCGGCGCCGCGCGGCTATCCGGTGCAAATGCGGCCAGGGCAGCTCCCGCTGCCGCGGTGTGGACTAAAAATTCACGTCGTGTACGGGGCATACAGTTTTCTCCTATTTTAACATCAGGTTCTGCAACTATTCAGCCTGCTAACATTGCCCACTGTAGGGCGCGCCCTACACTAGCGATAAGGCGACGAATAGTTACCAGGTATTTATATTTGGGCGCGCATCAGGGAATGATTTTCTTCTCCATAATGGTGACCGGATAGCCGTAATATTCGGTTCTTTCGTTAACCCGCCATGCTAATCTCGAATAAAAACCTTCGGATTCCGGCGTATACAAATACAACTTTTCCAATTGAAATGCTTGAGCCTGTTTTTCGATAGCCGAAACCAGCGCCGCGCCAACGCCCTTTCGCCGCCAGGACTCCGCGACATAAAGACCGGCCAGCCAGGGCGTTAAATCGGTACGTGTGTTCATGTCATGGGTTTTAAGACACACGGTTCCGAGCAGGTCGCGGCCCTGAACGGCGACTAATGCGACTGGGATTTTTGCGGTGTTTGTTCTTTCGCCGATCAGCCGCTCTACATCGCGCACCGTCCAGCCCGTATGCAAGTAGCCCCACTCCTGGTAAAACCAC
>SCST01000468.1 GCA_004299465.1 Methylovulum sp.
AGCATGCAGCGATCGAAAGAAAACTCCGCCTGTATCGCTTCGAGAGTTCTCGGCACGAATTCATCGGGGTCCAGGCTATGATGCGGCAAGGTCAAGCTGGGGAGCGCTTTTTTGTTTGTTATGGCATCTACCTTAGGCAAGCCGGCTTGGCTCAAATGAATGGCCGTTTCGACCAATGTTGCGCGGAGTTTGCTTATACAGGGAAACTTTATGCCATAAAATTCACGCATATTCTGCATGTCCTGGTCAACCTGCTGTAACAGCGCATCGATATCCAGTTGATTGAAATCGACGGTTTTTAGTACGCCATGCTGCAATATCGGATTGCCTTCATGAGCGACTGAGCTAATGCCTTGCATCCAGGCCACATAATTGGCAAATGAAACAATCGCTATTTCTGTTTTAAAGGCAGCAAATGGGGAATTTTCATCCGGCTGCTGATGGTGGCAGGCAACCACGGCAGTGATGGATTCGGGTAATTGCCATTCCAGGCAAAAAATATGCCCGATCTCAGTATGGGTGATGCCGAAAAAACGGCGCTCATTTTCTATGATGGCATTGTCGCTATTATTGAGGGTAGAAATAAAATCGCTATAGCTCATCCGCCCATAGGATTCCAAAACCACTTTGCCGATATCGTGAACCAATCCTGCCGTATACACCAAATCGGGATTTGGGTGTTGCAATGCGCCGGCAATTTTCTTGCCCAACAACGCGACAAAAAGACAATGCTGCCAAAAAAACAACCTGTCAAATTGCTGTGTTGTGTTATTTTTAATCGCGTTATTGCTAATCAAGTTGTCATAGAACAACAGGTCGAGTGCAAGCTGGCGCACGGCTGAAAATCCCAGCAAATAAACGGCACGATTAATGGACGTTATTTTATTGGATAGCCCATACACCGCTGAATTAACGTTGCGTAAAATTTTAACGGCTAGCGTAGGCTCTGTTTCTATAATGCGCGATAAATCCTCAAGGCCGGCATTATCATCATTCGCCAACTCTAATAATTTGATAGCCACTGAAGGTATCAATGGAAGATGTTTGATTTCATTCCTTAATATTGACCGAGCCGTTTTACCCAGGTTTTCCAAATAGTCACCGTTCATATCCACGCTCAACTCGCTACAGTACCGCAGTAAGATAATAAGTTATTGCCACGCTTAGGCGATCCCGGCTGAGATATTAGCCTCTTATTTTTAGCTTTATCATCGGTAAAAGTAGATTCAACGATGTGTTTATCCCCCATAACTGACCTCGTTGTTAAAGTACAGCGTCAGCGCTTAGATTGTTGCGGATGGACCGGAAGATAAATACGAAACTTCGTGCCTTGCTCCGGAACCGAGTCAAGTTCGATCCTGCCGTGGTGATTCTGCACGATTTGATATGACAACGATAAGCCCAGACCGGTCCCCTTGCCGATGGATTTGGTCGTAAAAAACGGATCGAATATCTTGGATTGGATTTCCTCAGGGATGCCCTTGCCGGTATCTTCAATTTCAACCCAAAGCCATTCGGAATCTAAATAACCGGTGCGCACGTAAATTTTGCCGAAATCTTCTATCGCTTGGGCCGCGTTGACCAGCAGGTTTAAAAAAACCTGGTTAAGCTGCGCCCCCACGCATTCAAAGGGCTGTAGCCCTGCGTATCCCTTGATGACATCCGCCTTGTACTTGAGCTCGTTACGAACGAGATTCAGCGTCGCGTCAAGGCCCGCCTCAATATCGAAAAAATCGGCATCTTGCTTGTCGATGCGCGAAAAATCACGCAAATCCTGGACAATTTTTTTGGCTCGGGTGGCTCCTTCAATGGATTCATCGACCAGGTCCGGCAGGTCGGTTTTCATAAAGGCGACATCGGTCTCTTTCTGCAATTGCCTGAGCAATCGCACATCCGGATTGTCGGCAGGCAACTGCCGGCTGAGCCGTTCGGCAATGTCGATGATGTCGATAATCCCTTTGGTGTATTGCTTCAGGCTGCACAGGTTAGAATTGATATAGCCCAAAGGGTTATTAATTTCGTGCGCAACGCCGGCAGCCAATTGGCCGATAGACGCCATTTTTTCCGATTGCACCAGATGCGCCTGCGCTTCTTTTAATTGCTTGTTCAGCAGCACTTGTTGGTTTTTCTCAAATTCCAGGGTCCGGTTAATTTCGACCAATTCCTGGGTACGCTTTTCAACTTCCGCCTCCAGTTCCGCATTGCTGCGCGCGAGCGCCGCTTCGGCCTGTTTTTGCGACGTGATGTCCATGCCGCATCCCATTAAACCGGCAAAACTGCCGTTTTTTCGCACCCTGGGCACTGCTGTTTCAAAGATCCAGGTGATTTTGCCGTCGGCAGACTGCAAGCGATATTGGATTTTAAACTTACTGCGTTCTTTAGTCGCACGACTGTAGGTTTCGGCCACTTTGTCCCGGTCGTCGGGATGTATCGCATTAAACCACTGCTCGCGGGTTAAGGTGTCGGGTTGCAAATCAAACGTTGTAAACCAAAAGCGATTGCAGAAAACCGGTATATTGTTGGTATTGGTAATCCAGATCAATGCAGAAATATCGTCGGCCAATTCCTTAAAGCGATTTTCACTCTCGCGTAAGGCCGAATACAGGTTACTCTGCATAATGTCATCGTGCTCTTGCTGGTCGATATGGATTTGCGCCGCATCAACGCCATTAATGAGGCTGAGCGCCATCTGCTTGTCGGTATTAAGAATATGATGGCAAAGCCAATTGACCAGGTAGTCCATCAAGTCATCGGACAAGGCGCTGATGTCGGCCTGGGCTTCACGCTGAACCACCAGCATTTTTGCAACAAACTCTTTATGTTCCGCTTCGTGCACGGCATACATCGCTGGATTGAATTGCGCGGCCGACATCAGTTGTTCTTCGTGCTGGAAATGGTACACCGTATAATCAATCAAGCCGTTGACAATGTTGATAATGGTGTCGCGGTCAGCACCGACGGCGACGGCTTCGTCCAGTTGATTCGTTAAATCGATAAGATGTTTATGCTGTTTATCAACGGACTCTATCCCTAAGGCCAGTTGATTGTTCCAATTCAGAATAGTCATGTTGTTTGCAGGAAATTGAAGAAGGGATGGACGGTATTGTCGTGTCAATCGGGGTCTGGCGCTTACCATTCCAGTATCTGTTTTTACCTCCTCACACACAAGTAAATATTTGACACAATGTGATACCAGTCGGTTTTACGCTACGGCATCAAAATGCGAAACCTGGCAATTCCAGCCCATACCAGTAACAGGATTCCCAATGCTTTATCCAAGAGAAAGCCATTCGCGTGAAGTCAAAGACCTCAGCGGCATCTGGCGATTTAAAACCGACCATGAAGGCCGCGGCCTGACAGATAAATGGTTTATGAAGGCCTTGACAGACACGATGCCGATGCCGGTGCCCGCCAGCTACAACGACATCACCCAGGACATTGGCGTCCGCGATTTTATCGGCGATGTGTTTTACGAAACCTCATTCCATGTTTCATCGCACTGGCAGGGGAAAAAGGTTTTACTCCGCTTCGGCAGCGCTACGCATAAAGCCGTGGTTTTTGTCAACGGGCGGGAAGCAGTGCGTCACCAAGGCGGCTTTTTACCGTTTGCAGCCGATGTTTCAGGGCTCCTGGAATACGGTAATGACAACAGGCTGACGATATGCGTCAATAACATCCTTGACTGGTCCTCTATTCCGCCCGGTGAACTGAAAAAATTTAACGATGACGCTCATCCTGGAGATTACCAGGTGCAAGAGACTTATTTCGATTTTTTTAATTATGCCGGCCTGCATCGCAAGGTTTGGCTGTATGCCGTTCCATCCAAAGGCATCGACGATATCCGCGTGGAAACGGGTTATGAAAATGGCCTGGGATGGCTGGATTACCAAATCAGCTCTTCAGCCGAAAGCCGCGTGACGGTGGTTCTATTGGACACCGATCACAGGCCGGTAGCCGAAGCGAATGGCGCGTCAGGCCGCCTCAGCATCGTCGATGCCGAAGCCTGGGAACCCGGCCACCCTTACCTTTACCGCTTCCGGGTCTCCACCCACACGCCCGGTGCAACCGATGACGTTTATACCTTGCCCGTCGGCTTGCGCAGCATTAAAGTGACGTCCAAGCAATTCCTGCTCAACGGCAAAGCCTTTTATTTCCGCGGCGTCGGCAAACACGAAGACAGCGATATTCGCGGGCGCGGCTACGATGCGGTTACGATGGTCAAGGATTTCAACCTATTGCACTGGCTGGGCGCAAATTCATTCCGCACGGCGCATTATCCCTATGCCGAAGAAGTCATGAATTTCGCGGATGAGCAAGGCATCGTCATTATTGATGAAGTGCCGGCTGTCGGCATGCATTTTTTTAATCCGGATCAAGCGGTATTCACTACAAACAGGGTAGACGACAAAACCCTCGCAAACCATATCCAGTCGGTTAAAGATTTAATCGCCAGGGACCGCAACCATCCCTGCGTCGTGATGTGGAGCCTCGCGAATGAAGCGGCCACTTATGAAGACGCCTCCCTGCCGTATTTTGAAAGCGTAGTGCGCGCCGCCAGGGAACTGGACCCGCAACGCCCCATCACATTGGCTCACGCCCCCGTTAAAGAAGAGTGTAAAGTAGCCCATTTATTCGATGTGCTGTGCCTTAATCGTTATTATTCCTGGTATTCCGACAGCGGCCATTTGGAACTGGTGGAAATGCAGGCCTTAAAAAGCCTGGATTATTGGGCGAAACGATGGAACAAGCCTTTGCTCATCAGCGAATTCGGCGCAGACAGCATAGCGGGGCTGCATGCCGATCCCCCTGTCATGTTCTCTGAAGAATACCAAGTCGAA
Organism: Methylovulum sp.; assembly: GCA_004299465.1. Taxonomy (GTDB): domain Bacteria; phylum Pseudomonadota; class Gammaproteobacteria; order Methylococcales; family Methylomonadaceae; genus Methylovulum. The sequence goes on from SCST01000468.1 coordinate 4,839, forward strand.
TTAATACGGGCGATGCTGAAAGCGCTGGATGCCTGCGATCATGTCATAGGTGAACAGGTCTGGAACTTTGCCGATTTTGCCACCAAGCAGGGCATTACGCGCATCATCGGAAACCGAAAAGGCATATTCACGCGGCAGCGCCAACCGAAAATGGCGGCGCATTTTCTGAGGCAACGCTGGCAGGCAATGCAGGATAAGGAAGACGGGGATGAGCGGTAAGGCCGGACGGGTGATGTTGACGAAGATACAATTCCCCCGCTTGCAAATCCGTCCGGCACGAATCCTACAATTCGAATTCGGACGGGTTAAGCCCTAATTCCCTGGCTATTTTTGTCGCTATGGCTTTCTCGGAGACATCAAAATTGCCATCGGCAGCGGCAATCGCGATAATCATGCGGATTAACAGGCGCGAGGCTTCGGCATTAGACTTCATTTTGCCTAAGGCCTGGTAGGCTTTGGCTTCGCCGATGTCTTTGTCAAATTCAAGCTGCGCGACAAAATCCTGGAACGCCTTGATGACATCGCTGGTGGTAAAAACCGACAAGGCATCATGGCCTTCAATGAATTTAATCATTTTCTGTTTTTCTTCGGCATTGACGCTGCCGTCGGCCATTGCAATCAATGCGGAACCTGCCATTGCCGCATTGAGAAAATCCTTGTTTTTAAATTTCAATGCCTCGGTTTTCAATTCGTTGGCTTTGGTTTTTAGTTGGTTAAGAAAGTTTTCGAAACTCATAATATTCTCCGTTGCTTGTGGGGTTAGGGTTTTTTATTTACAGCCTGTTGCATCATTCAATCCCCAGCCATCAGCATGATCCAAGTGCTGATAGCCGGCAAAATAATCGACTAATTTGGTGATACCGCTCATTGTTAATATTTCCTTCGAACTATCCAGATGCGTAGGGCGTGCTGCGCGCGCCTTCTCCGGCGCGTGGGTAAAACGCGCCAGTTCGTTGATGGCGCGCGCGGCACGCCCTACAGCAAGGGACTGAATAGTTACCATATTTTCCAGCATCGCGATAACGCACAGAACGGGTCGTTACGGTGGCTATCAAGGCGGACTTCAATATCAGGCTGGTTTTTAGCTTTGATCATGATCACCGCATCGACATGCGGCCAATTAAACCGCTAAACCGACAAGCCTGCGCATTCATCCGATAACGCCTGCATGTTGACGCCGTAACACCGCTCCCGGCTCATGATGTCGGTAGCCCAACGCTGATGCGTCGCCACTTCACACATCGCATTATGCATTTTAAAAACCGCCGGGGCTTCCTTTTCGCTCAGGCTTACAGCCATTTGATAATCTTCGGCATCGACGGCGTACGCGGCCTCGATAATGGCTATTTGCGCCGGATGAATCGCAGTTTTACCAACCAGGCCATAGGCCAGGTCCAGCCGGATCTCTTTTTGCAACATCGCGACATCATCCAGGTATTCAAATACCGGCGCTGACAACGCGAAACCATAGGGTTTGAACACGGTAACGAGTTGCGAAATAATATTGCCCAGGGGCGTTTCATAAAGCGTCAAGCCTCTGGGCCTGCGCAAAGCCAGCAAATTCATCAAATCATTGCCGCCTATCC
>SCST01000052.1 GCA_004299465.1 Methylovulum sp.
TTTGTTCATTTTCAAGGCGTAAAAATAGGCGCATAGCGAGCTATGAAACTATTTTTACAACGCAGAAAATGGACAAAAAGACCAGCGAGTTGGGTATATTCTTCGCCGGAAATCGCCTTATGCGGGGCACAAGCCCGGTGCCCCCGCCTTAATCGATGAGGTCTATGCAATGGGTTTCTTCAGTAAATCTGCAGACAAAAACAACGATAGTGAAAAAGACCGGTGGAGGGATAAATATTTAAACCTGCTCGATGCCCAGGATCTATCGGAGAAGACCCACAAGCAAAACCAGGAACTGCTTTGCAAAACCATCGTGCGTCTTTCGATTGTCGCGTCGGGCTTTGATCCGCAACTCGAACCGCATCTGCTGCGTATCCGCAACCATTTAAAAAACGGTATAGACAGTCATCAGCTTAAAGCCGAACTCGAAAATTTCACCGATGTATTAGCCCGGCTTAGCGACGTATCTTTAAATAGACAAGATAGCCATCAGAAACAGCACGCCGATGCCGACCTCTCGCTGTTGTTTGCCTTCCTGCTTCAACGTTATACGTCGACAAAACAGCAACAGGCTTTAAATCGGCTTAAGGAAAGCAGCGAGTCCTGGAATGATCCTCAGCGCTTATTTGCCGCCATCGCTGAAATCATAGAAGACGGGCACAGCGGCAATATGCCGATACAACAGCCTGAACAGTCCGCTGAGCAGTTCCTGCCTTTTCAACAACAGATTGATGCCCATTTTATCAGTACGCAGTTACTGCATTTACTGGAACATATTGAAATACCTGATCAATTTATCCAGAAAGCGCAAACTTTAAAGCAGCATCTGACAGTTCATGACGAAGCGCTGTCTTTTGAAGCCATCGTGGATAATGTCATTTCGCTGTTGATTGAAATCAGCTCGAACGGCCAACCGAAGCAGCAGGAAATTGATAAATTCCTGGTCCATATTACCGAACAGCTCACAGAACTGGGGTTAGCGGTTACCGGCTCCAATATCGCCGTAATCGATGCCAGTTTGGACAGGAGTAAGCTGGATCAATCGGTTTCCGAGCAAATGAGCGATTTGCAGCACCGGTCCATGCATGCGACCCAACTGGAACCGTTGAAGGCAGTCATATCATCGCGTATTGCCCAAATCACCCAGGAAATCCAGGAACACAAACAAAAAGAAGCCATCCAACGCGAAAAATCCCAGCGCCAAATGGAAGCGTTAAGCCAAAAAATAAAAGCGATGGAGTCGGAAACCGGCGAACTCAAGTCGAAATTGATAACCGCCAATACGTATGCGCTACGCGATACGCTGACGGATCTGCCGAATCGCCTGGCTTATGATGAACGCGTGAAAATCGAAATAAGCCGCTGGCAGCGTTATCATACGCCGCTGTGCTTGATTATCTGGGATATTGACCATTTCAAAAAAATCAATGACCAATTCGGCCATCAGGCCGGCGATAAAGTGCTGGCGCATGTTGCGCGCCAACTTTCAGAACACGCCAGAAGGGCCGATTTTATTGCCCGCTTCGGCGGCGAGGAATTCACCATGCTGTTACCGCATACCAACAAGCAATCGGCATTCAAACTGGCGCACAAATTGCGTTACATCATTGAGCAAAGCCATGTGAATACCAACGACATTTTGCTATCGGTCACTATCTCTTGCGGTATTACGCAGTTTATCAAGGGGGATACGCATGAAAGCGCCTTTGCCAGGGCGGACCAGGCGCTATACCGGGCTAAAGAACAAGGCCGCAACCAGTGCTGCCTGAATTGATCACCAGATCAAGTCATCAGGGATTTGATAATCCGCATAAGGATCGTCTTGTTTAGCCTCAGCATCTTTAACGCATTCGTTATGTACGATCACGCTTGCCGCATCGCGTGAGCCTATCTTTTTTGCCGTTTCGTACGGGACTATCTCGTAAGCCTGTCCCAGTTTTACGATGGCGAGCCGGCCGTTAATAATCTGTTCGCGCATCGTTTCAGAGACATAGACTGTTTTCATCCTGTTGCCATCGCTGAAATGGTAAGCCACGCCGTCGGCATCTTGGGACAGGCTGTGCAATTCGATCAATTGCCTGACTTGTGCGGCCAGCTCTTTTTGTTCTTCCTGCTGCTTGCGCAACTGGTTAAGCTCGCGGTCTCTTTCAACTTTTTCCGCCTGTGCTTTTAACGCCAGTTCTTTCGCCTCATCGATTACCGCGACATTGTTTTTGCGTTGCATCTGGGTTTGTTTGCGCTTGTCGGCTTTCACCGTTTTAGCTTGGGCCGAACTGACCAGGCCGGATTTTAACAATTGCTCCTGCAATGATAACTTTTGTTTACTCATGGTGCGTCTCTTTAATTATAGCGTAGGGCGCGCCGCGCGCGCCGGAGATGAGCCGGTTAAGCGTCTGTTTAATCCCAAAGTGCAAAGAAGGCGGTTGGCGTGCCCTCAGCAGCATAATGTTACTATGATT
>SCST01000469.1 GCA_004299465.1 Methylovulum sp.
GCCCCTGGTGGGACAGTTTTTTGAGCGAGGTTGGCGGCGACCTGGATTATATCGTGCTGCACGACTATCCGCCGCTGACGGTCAATGATTATGCAAGCGGCGGCACAGGCTTTCCTGAACTGCTGCAAAACGCCAGGGCGATCGTGAAAGCCAAACTCGGCCATGAGGTCCCATTCCATGTCACGGAATGGAATATCGCCTTGTGGGATAAAGGCGACAAACGCAATTTGCTCGAACGCGACTCCGTCTGGCAGGGCTTGTTTGTCGCGGAAAGCTTGCTTGATTTCAGTACCAGCGGCGTAAGGCTCGCCACGTTCTGGCCGTTGCGTTCCAAAGAAGGCGCGGGGCTTTTTTCCAATGATACCCGCCAGTATTTTGCAGGCGGACAGGTGTTCAAATTGCTTGCCCCATATCAGGACAGCCCCATCCGCTATGATTGCCACACTAAAACCTTGCGTATGACCCGGATTGACGGTAACGGAAAAACGGATGGCGGAGCGCTTGTTGTCATCAATAGAGGCGTGGCGCAACACATTGATATACCGGCGATACTGGCCGGCAATGTCCGCATTACCGGTTTATCAACGCTTACCGCCGACACGGGCAGATATACTGCAAAAGCGTATTCCGATGACGAATTCAAAGAGCTGAGTGTAAAAAGCGCTGGGTCGTATTTATTTCCAATGGGGGCCCTGTTTATTTTCAAATTGGGGCAATGACATTAATGAAAAATCACGCCGCTGTTAGAGAGGCTTCAGGATCGTGTTTTATTATCCAATTACAAAACTACGCTATCGATACCGTGCTGCTTGACAACGCGGCAAACCTTGTCGTGACCTTTGAGCCTATGGATAGATGGAAAACGCTGGGTCCGCATCGGAAGGGTTGGGGTATCGATTTTTTACAAGATTTGGGATGTTCGGTTATGGCGGTGATGTGTCAACAAAACGACTGGTACCGGAAGCCGGATTTGCTGGATTTTTTTATCCAGATGAACAAAAGCGGTTTTTTTCATGGCTTCGAGCAAGTCATGACCTATGGCGGCAGCATGGGTGGTTATGGGGCTTTAGCTTATGCCGATGCCGTTAATGCCGATGTGGTTTTGTCAATAAATCCACAGGCGACCTTGTCGGAGCGGCTGGCACCATGGGAAACCCGTTTTAGTCAAGGGAAAAAACAGCATTGGGAAGGGCCGTTTGCCAATGCTGCCGATGGCTTCAGGAAGGTCAGCGCGGCATACGTTGCGTACGATCCTTTTTTACCTCTGGATGTCAGGCAAGTTAAATTATTAAAAATCGGTAATCCTCAATTGGTGGAACTTAAAATACCGGTTGTCGGGCATCATCTCCCGAAATGGATGATGGAAATGGACATCCTCAAGTCTACTGTGCAGGCAATAGTTACAGGGCAATTCTCTGAAAAATGTTTTTATCAAGCGGCCAGAAAAAGGCGCTTAATAAAAAGATATTGGAAAATGCTGGTAACCAAGCCAAGAGTGCTTAAGTCACCGCTGTTTACCGGGATAGTGCTGCGCTATGCTGAGCATTATGGATTTTCTTTAAGTGGAAAGACTTTTAAGCCAAGTGAATCCCCGCCAAACGCCGGTTTAACGGTGAGCCGCGATGCAGGACCGGGGAACGAACGCCGATGAGCGTGAGTTGCTTGCCGATTTTTTAGTAGAGTCGGGAGCACTTAAAAGTATAGAATGGCAAGCCTGTTTTTGATGGCTAGCAATCGTTCCACTGCAATGGCGTTACTACCCTGTTTCCTGGAAGGCTAGCCTGGCGACTCTATTTTTTAATCTATCTGCATGAATCAATTACCTTCTTTCCTCTGCATCGGCACTCAAAAAGCCGGTACTTCGTGGCTTTATGAACAATTGCGGCAACATCCGGCCATCTGGATGCCGCCTATTAAAGAACTGCATTATTTTGATCACTTGTACTGCAAATCCAACCGGTCGTGGTCGAAATGGCATATAAGGCAAGGCGTCGGCAGGGCGCTCAAACAGCATATTGAAAATAACGAAGCCGTAGATTTTGTTTATATCCGCTACCTTAGCAACATCGTCACCGAACCTATGTTTTCGGAAGTCTGGTATGAGCAGCTCTACCAGCGCCCCGCTGCGAAAGGAAAAACACTGGGGGATATTACGCCGGAATACTGCGCAATCGGCGATGAAGGCATTGATTATGTCAAACGCTTTTTAGGCAACGTAAAAATTGTCTGGCTTATTCGCGATCCTGTCGAACGGGCTATGTCGCAACTCAGGATGAATGCCGAACGTCGAGGCCTTTCGGCGGATACCCCCGTTCAGGAATGGATGGCGATGGCTGAATCTGAAGAGGTATTCAGCCGCGGCGATTATCTTGATTACATCCCTCGATGGCAGCGGGTATTCGGCGAAAACAGTATTTTATTCATCCCTTTCAAGCAAATAGCCGCCCAGCCCAAAAAAGTGCTGCGGACTGTCGAAGCCTTCATCGGCGTGAACGCTTGGGACGGCTATCCCGCACCCGGAAAAAAGATTCATGCAACCCAGCCGTTCGCTTTGCCCGAACAGGTCATTTCTTACCTGGATGAGCGGTTTCAGCGGCAATATCATTTTCTGAACGATTATTTTGATGCCGATTTTGTCAATGGCATTTAACGTTAACCTTGCATAATTATTTTGAAAACCTGGATAAAGTTTATTAACAAGGCTTATCCGCCGCTGTTGAAAGCCTATCAACACGGCAGGAGTTTGGCTGCGGTCATCAATAATACCGGCGCGATTAAACCCGCCGACTTATTGGCTTTTATCGTGCTGCGTAACGAAACGGTGCGCCTTCCGTATTTCCTGGATTATTACCGCAAACTGGGTGTCAAGCATTTTTTGTTTATCGACAATGATTCCAGCGACGGTTTTATCGATAGGGTCGGTGCAGAGCCGGACTGTTCGGTCTGGCATACCCGCGCCAGCTATAAAGCCTCCAAATACGGCGTGCATTGGCTTAATTACCTGCTCAGGAAATACGGCACCGGCCATTGGTGCTTAACGTTGGACCCTGACGAATTCCTGGTTTTCCCGCATAGCGATAGCCGTTCGCTGACGGAATTGACCGCATACCTGGAGCAGGAAGGCAAAACATCCTTTTTTTCCATTATGCTCGACATGTACGGCGACGGCACGGTCGATGACGCCGTCTATCGCGAGGGCCAGGACCCGCTGGACGTCTGCCCCTGGTTCGAC
>SCST01000053.1 GCA_004299465.1 Methylovulum sp.
CTGAAGCTGGATATTTACCACGTCAGGAATATTCAAAAAGCATCGATTAATCCTTCTCCGGCAATCAATTTTATTGTCGGGGAAAATGCCAGCGGTAAGAGCTCACTGATCGAAGCACTATTCATTTTAGGCAGGGCGAAATCATTTCGGTCTGCATCGATTAAACCGGTTATCAATCAGGGACAAGAACATTTGGTGGTTTCTGCCCAGATTTTGCAACCGGATGGCAATTGTTGCCATGTAGGCATTCAACTGGACGGGAAAAATACCGAGATCCGTATCAACCAGCAATCAAAACAGCATAAATCGGATTTGGCTTATGCTTTACCGTTACAGCTTATTCATCCTAAAAGCTATGAATTGCTTGATGCCGGCGCGCAGGCAAGAAGAGAGTTTTTAGATTGGGGCGTGTTTAACGATGATAAAAATTTCCTGATTGCATGGCGTAAATTTAAAAAAGCATTGGCGCAACGTAACGCCTTGTTAAAAACCAGGCGGCTCGAGCAACTCAATGTTTGGGATAAGGAACTGGCGTATTACGGTACAATAGTCAATAACTGCCGATTACATTATTTACAAAAATTTAAGCCCGTCTTTATTGAGATTATCAAGCGCTTTCTCGATATGAATTCGATAAACCTGACTCTGGTACCGGGTTGGGATACCTCCAAAGAATTACAGCAGGTTTTAACCCAGGATTTAGAGAAGGATCAGCGATACGGCTTTACTCACAGCGGCCCTCATCGCGGTGATCTGTTGTTATCGGTTAATAACTGCTTGGCGAAAGATTTTGTTTCGCGTGGTCAATTGAAATTAATAGTATTGAGCTTGAAACTTGCGCAAATCCAGTTATTAGCCAACGAACATAATAATGCCGCCTGTGTTCTGATAGATGATTTTGCCGCGGAACTGGATAGCTCTAATCGCACAAAATTACTCGATTATTTATCGGCTACAGGCTGCCAGGTATTTATGACGGCAACTGCATTAAGTGATTTCGGTGATTTAAGCCAGATAGCAAGCTACAACGTGTTCCACGTGGAACATGGACATATTAAATAATTAAACAAAGCATGTTCCACGTGGAACATTCAGGCAACAACAGGAAGCGGAAAACAACATGGGTAACAATAACGATCAATACGATAGTTCGAATATTCAAGTTTTAAAAGGACTGGACGCAGTAAGAAAACGGCCGGGCATGTATATTGGCGATACCGATGACGGTTCCGGTTTACATCACATGGTTTTTGAAGTGGTTGATAACTCGATCGATGAAGCGCTGGCCGGTTATTGTAAAGAGGTCAGGGTTATTATTCACGCTAATGGTTCGGTTACCGTTGCCGACGATGGTCGCGGCATTCCCGTCGATATTCATGAGGAAGAAGGCAGGTCGGCCGCCGAAGTGATCATGACGGTGCTGCATGCCGGTGGAAAATTTGATGACAATGCCTACAAGGTTTCCGGCGGCTTGCACGGCGTAGGCGTATCTGTAGTTAACGCCTTATCCGAAGAGTTAAACCTTGAAGTACGCAAGAACGGGCAGCTTTACAAGCAAAAATACCTGATGGGCGAACCGGTTGCACCGCTGGCAGCGGTTGGCCCTGCAATAGGTAACGGAACCCTGATTAATTTTAAGCCAAGTTCAAAAACCTTTACGGATGTCGAATTTCATTATGACATTCTTGCGAAAAGACTCAGGGAATTGTCTTTCCTGAATTCAGGTGTTCGTATCAGCCTGCAGGATGAGCGTAGCGATAAGGAAGATGTTTTCGAATTTGAAGGCGGTATCAGCGCCTTCGTCGAACATCTCAATAAAAACAAAATCCCGTTATTCCCGGAGGTTTTCTACTTCATCGCAGAAAAAGAAGGCGTCACTGTAGAAGTTGCAATGCAATGGAACGATTCTTACCAGGAAAACGTTTTCTGCTATACCAATAATATCCCGCAACGTGATGGCGGCAGCCACTTGGCCGGTTTTAGAGGCGCATTGACCCGGACGGTTAACCAATATATAGAATCCAGCGGCTTGGCGAAAAAAGAAAAAGTGGCGACTACCGGTGATGATGCCAGGGAAGGCTTGACAGCGGTATTGTCGGTTAAAGTACCCGACCCGAAATTTTCATCGCAAACCAAGGACAAATTGGTTTCATCGGAAGTCAAGCCCTTGGTTGAATCGACGATGAATGAAAAACTTCAGGAGTTCCTGCTGGAGAAACCGGCACATGCCAAAGCCATCATGGGTAAAATCATTGATGCTGCCCGCGCAAGGGAAGCTGCGCGTAAAGCGCGTGAAATGACGCGCCGAAAAACCACGCTGGACATTGCAGGCTTACCTGGGAAGCTGGCCGATTGCCAGGAAAAAGATCCGGCTCTTTCCGAACTGTTCCTCGTCGAAGGAGATTCGGCGGGAGGTTCAGCAAAACAGGGCAGGGACCGCCGCACACAGGCCATCTTACCGCTGAAAGGGAAGATCCTGAATGTAGAAAAAGCCCGTTTCGACAAAATGATTTCATCCGAAGAAGTCGGTACCTTGATTACCGCGCTAGGCTGCGGCATAGGCAAGGATGAATATAATCTCGATAAACTGCGTTACCACCGCATCATCATCATGACGGATGCGGACGTGGACGGCTCTCATATCCGCACTTTGCTGCTAACATTTTTTTACCGCCAATTGCCTGAAATTGTCGAGAAGGGCTACATCTATATTGCCCAGCCGCCTTTGTACAAGGTTAAAAAAGGCAAGCAGGAACATTACGTTAAAGACGATAATGAGTTAAACGAATACCTCATCCAGATGGCGCTCGATAAGGCGCAGTTATATACCGACGAGGGCGCGCCGCCGATACAGGGCCAAGGGCTGGAAAGACTTGCAAAGGCATTTACCGGCATAGTCGGTATTACGGAGCGTTTATTCAGGCGCTACGACGAAAGCTTTTTAGAGCAATTGGCGTATATGGAAGTTGTTAACGATGAACATAAGCATGACCGGGAAAAACTTGCCGCCTGGTTTGCCAAAATGGAGCAACAATTGAACGATAGTTTTAACGGCGGGTTCTTTTCAATTGAACTGGACTATAAAAGTGATACTGATTTTTCAGTTGTCGTCAATAAACGCCTACATGGCGTTACCAAATCTTTTGTATTGCTATCGAATTTTTTCAACAGCAAAGATTACCGGCAAATTGCGCAGTATGCAGAAGAAACCGCCAGTATGTTCGGTACAGGCTCATATGTGCAAATGGGCGAGAGACAGCAGCCTGTCAGCACCTTTAAGCAAGCGTTTGAATGGATGATGAAGGAAGTCAAAAAAGGCCAGCATATACAGCGTTATAAAGGATTGGGCGAAATGAACCCTGAACAGCTTTGGGAAACAACGCTGGATTCGAATAATCGCCGCTTATTGCAAGTCAGGATTGAAGATGCGATTGCTGCCGATGAAATATTTACCACCCTGATGGGCGATGTCGTCGAACCCCGAAGGGATTTTATTGTTAAAAATGCCTTGGACGTTACTAACCTGGATATTTAATTATGCTTGTTGTCGGATGACACTATTAATGAAAAAAATGACAGGTTAGTGAAAAAATCCGGCAACTTCACCCACAGCTAAATTTTCAATAACACCTTAGAAAACCAGGTAACCTTATGGGTATCTGGTTTTTTATTGAGTTGAAACAAATGGTATTGATTGTCAGAATGAAGAAACCAATCGTCGTTGATTGGTAACGTAGATAGACGTACCAACAATCATTGAAGCGAGGCCAATGTGACTAATGAAACTCAGATGTCCATCAAGATGGAACCGGAATTACGAGACCAGTTCATGGCCGTTGCCGCTGCTCACCATCGCCCAGTCGCTCAGATTATTCGTGACCTAATGCGTCTTTATATCGCTGACACGATTCGCCAAGGTCTTAAAGATGAAGACGTGTTTCACGCCTCTAGTGAACCTGAATTATTCAAGCAATTGGAAATCTGACGAATTTCACATGTTTAGTGCTATCCGCAAGTCGGGTTCGTAAGGCAAGTTACAGTTTGGCCAATGGTAACAATGGGCTTAATTACGTTTCCGCTCCAAATCAGCCTACCATTTCGATTGAAAGCTGCTAATTTGGCGGGTTCTAAAGCCGACCTTTAGGATATGTGATCTGGTGGTAACGACCCATAAGCGACGTCACATCTGTGTTTGATTCTGTCTGCTTCAGGATGATCAGCAGCCATTTATCGCAGGTCGGTTGTCAGAAAAGTCCATTCGCGGGAAGAGTTTTATTAAATTCCCCTTTCACGTTTGTCGGCAAGCGTTTAAAAGGCGTTCAAGATAAATCTAAAAGATTAGTAACTATTCACCGTAATTTAAAGAGAAAATCGACAGGTTTTTTCAAAGTATAAAATCAGGTAAAACGCCGTCGAACAAAAGCGTCAGCGCCTGAGTTGCGGAAACATCATTTTTCC
>SCST01000470.1 GCA_004299465.1 Methylovulum sp.
CAGAAAGCACGCCCAATGCCGGCGATCCCCAGCGAATGTGGTATCACCGTGGGACATACAACACAGCACAATTCACTACATCTTGGAATACGCCACAGCAACTGCCTGGGATCACCACAACGATCTCGGCAGATGTAGCCGCCAGCCAAAGCCGCGTAGCTATAGCTTGGTGCCGACCGCGTAATCAAGCCGAACCCTCTCAAGTAGACAACGATGTTGTCTACTGCCTGTCTGAGGGCGATGGCAGTAATTGGAACTTTAACCAATTCAATTACATTGTACGATGGCGGGATCCCAATCCCGATTTGCTTCCCAACTATCGGGAAGCAAATGGAGACACTTTCCGGGCTTACACCGACGTTTCACTGATGTTCGATCGGCAAAACATATTGCATGCAGTTTTTACTGCCGGCTTATTTTATCGGTGGGATCTACGCTGGCAAGATTCTGTTGGACAACAGCAAACCTATGACAGCTCGTATTACGTCTACTCCGCCATCTGGCATTGGCGGAGCGATGATACGGGAAGAATCACTATGGTAGCCAACGGCATCTCGCCATTTGGCGGGATTGAAACCAACCCGGATCCTTATTCGCTTAAAGGACGGGTTGGAGCTTGGAATCGGACAGTGCACCGGCCAAACATTAGTCAGGACTGGTCAAGCGGCGATTTGTTTTGTACGTTTGCCGCCGCTGGGTGGTACAACGATGCCACGCCTGCCCAGCAACAGGCAATGTTAACCGATACATCATTAGTTGATTATTACAACTATGATGTGTGGGTTAGTAGATCCATCGATGGCGGCTACCACTGGTCACGCGCCATCAACATAACTGAAACGCACACGCCTGGCGCCGCAACAGGAGCTTGCCGATCGGAACAATACCCCTCTACAGCTTCACGAGCCCTAGGAGCCGTGCACATTACGTACCTTACTGATTACGATGCCGGTGCGGTCGTAATCACACCAACCGCAGAAGGCGGCTGGACGAACAACGATTTCAACTACCACATGGTTCTTGGTTATTTAATTCCGGCGACTCCTTTGGCGGAGTACAGAGAAATCAACTGGGCAAACACTTCTGCCCGGGAGATTTCTACTGTAGGTCTAAACGACTTCCGATTAGAAGCAAACTACCCCAACCCGTTCAATACTGAAACAAAAATTTGTTTCAGTTTGGACAAGCCGGCTTCAGTTAAACTTGCTGTCTATGACATTACAGGACGGCAAGTGGCTGAACTTTCCAATGGCCAACTTTCAGCAGGTCGTTATCAATCAACGTTCAATGGAGTTGGACTTGCCTCGGGAATTTACTTTGTCCGACTGGAAACTGACAAAGCAGTCAGAGTCAATAAAATGACTCTGCTCAAATAAACTCTTCATCACGCCGGCGTAACATTTGTTGCGCCGGTTTTACATTTTAAATAACATTTTCTTTATTTGAAGGAAAAGTAACTGCCTCACGGATATCGCCGGAACCCATAATCCATTGAATAATCCTGGCCATACCAAAACCGCAGCCGGCATGAGGCACGCTGCCTTCTTTTAATCTGGCGATATACCAGCCAAAATCATCAATGCTGCCGCCCATAGTTAATAATCTTTGAAACATGCGCGAGTGTTTTAAGCGCTTTTCCATTTCATCAGCCAAATGGACTCTGGCTGCCGAGCCAACCGATTCTCCGCCAAACGGCAAAA
>SCST01000471.1 GCA_004299465.1 Methylovulum sp.
CTTCCAGGGAGGGCTCACCGGCGCGCTGTTCTCGGAATTCGCCTTTACCGTCGTCGGCGCCGTCACCGTTTCGGCCATTGTCGCATTAACGCTGTCGCCGATGATGAGCTCCCGCCTGCTCAAGGCGCACAAACACAATCGCAACGGCTGGGAAGAGCGCTTTATTGACTTTATCGACCAATGCTTTAGCTGGCTGAACCATCGCTATTCAAGGCTCCTGCACGGCACGCTCGACTATTTGCCCGTCACCGCTGTTTTTGCAAGCATCATCCTGGTCAGCATCTACTTCCTCTATGCCGGCGCCAAAAGTGAACTCGCGCCGCAGGAAGACCAGGGCGTCATCATCACCAGCTCAACAGCGGCCCCGGATGCGACCTTGCAGCAACGCTTGCTGTATTCGCGTCAGGTCTTTGAAAAATTTATCACCCATCCTGAAAACGACCATGTTTTCCAACTGGATATGCCGGGGCAATCCATCGCCGGCATGGTGTTGAAACCCTGGGATGAGCGCAAACTGACCGCCTCTGAACTGCAACCTGTCCTGCAGATGGAATTGGATAAAATCTCTGGCGTCCGCGTCGCCGCTTTCCAGCCTCCTCCGCTACCGGGCAGTAACGGCTTGCCGGTGCAATTTGTGATCGGCACGACCGAATCGTTTGACCAGCTCAACACGATAGCGCAACAATTCATGCAGGAAGCGCAAAAATCCGGCATGTTCATGTTCATGGACAACGACCTGAAATACGACCAGCCGCAATCCCAGGTTGATATAGACCGGAACAAGGCGGCCCTGTTGGGCCTGACGATGGAAGATGTCGGCTCTTCGCTGGCCGCTATGCTGGGCGGCGGTTATGTCAATTATTTCAGCCTGGCGGGACGTTCCTACAAGGTGATTCCGCAAGTGCAGCAAAGCTCCAGGCTTAATGCCGGGCAATTGCGCGACTATCATATCCGCACCGCGAATGGTGCCGCGGTGCCGCTGTCCACCATTGCGACCATCAGCACCAAAACCGTGCCGCAATCATTGAACCACTTCCAGCAGCTCAATGCCGCCACCATTTCCGGCGTGCCTTTCCCCGGCGTCACGCTGGGCGACGCCATCGCATCGTTACAGGCGCTTGCAAAACAGGTACTGCCGCCCGGCTACGCTATCGACTATGCCGGACAATCGCGGCAACTGGTCAAGGAATCCAGCGGCTTCGCATTTACCTTCCTGTTTGCGCTGATCATCATTTTTCTCGCCCTGGCCGCACAATTTGAAAGCTTCAAGGACCCGCTGATCATCCTGGTATCGGTGCCGATGTCTATCGCCGGTGCATTGATCTTCATTGCCTTAGGCATCGGCAATGCGACACTCAATATCTACACCGAAGTCGGCCTGGTCACGTTGATGGGATTGATCAGCAAACACGGCATATTGATAGTCGAATTCGCCAACAATAAACAGCGCGCGGGTTTAAGCAAGCGCGCGGCAATAGAATCCGCCGCGAGCATACGTCTGCGCCCGATACTAATGACGACGGCGGCGATGGTATTGGGCGTATTGCCGCTGATACTCGCAACAGGCGCCGGCGCGGTATCGCGTTTCAGTATGGGGCTGGTCATCGCAACCGGTATTGCTATCGGCACCTTATTCACATTATTTGTCGTACCGGCCGTCTACCTGATGTTTGGACAAGACCATTCGAAGCTGGAAGAAGAATCTTATAGTTAAATGAGGTAAGGCGATCTTGCTCTATCGTTGTCATCAAACTGTTATAAAGTCTAACTAGAATTATCAGCTTTTACTTTTTGCCACGCCAACGACACCAGGAACTCTTTATGAAACTACGCCGCATACTCGCTGCAGGCCTTGCCCTGTCGGCTTTGTCTACTGTCATGACAGCCACTCAAACTGAAGCGGCGACCAGCCGTAAATCATGGGTGGTTCAGCAAGTCTACAGCTACAACCACCCCTTTGCCGCGAATCTTTCCAGTGAATTGGCTACCAAAATGACTAAAATGGCCGCTGGTGCTTTTTCCTTTTACCGCGGCACGGCGCATTTGTTTTATGAAGACACCAAAAACGCTGCCGCATGGCCGGTTTCCTGGTACACCAACACCGTCACCAACGGTGTATGGCTGGCCGGTGATATGCACATGCAGAATATGGGCGGCTTCCGCGATGCCAATGGCAATGCCGTATTCGATACCAATGACTTCGATGAAGGCTACTGGGGTTCTTATACCTGGGACTTGCGGCGCATGGCCGTTGCCGTTTTGCTGGCTGCTGAAGAAAAAGGCATTGGCAGCACAGACCGCCAAACCCTGGTAAAAAACTTCGTGGACAGCTATGCCGCGCAGATTGCCGCATTTAAAGGCAACGATTCAGAATTAAGCTACCG
>SCST01000472.1 GCA_004299465.1 Methylovulum sp.
CTTCGATAAGGTACTTCCAGCGGTTTAAAATCGCCAAAACTCATGATCAGCCCATAAGCCGAATAGACAAAGCCAGCTACCATTAAGCTATAAAATACCTGCCTGGCTTTATAAGCATCCTGGCTGTAACATAACGCCAGCCAAAATACCAAGGCGTAACTTAACAAACGCATTAATAACGTTAACGTATCAGCAGGGATTAATGAAATTGAACCCGAAGAAGACTGAAGCAATTCATTTTGCATTTGCCATAAAGGATGATTTAAATCAGTGACGAAGTAAGTAGATGCTTGTATCAATGCCCAACATACCACAATAAAAAATAAAACAACTACATCAGTCATTGATTTAATATGCTGAAAAAAAGGGGCTTTCCGTTTTGCAACAAAGAACTGCACTGCCCAAATAGTCCCTAGTATCGCTACCAGCAGCGAACATAAACTCCATGACCAAGGGCGATTGGAGCCGTAAGGCAAAGGTGATAAAAATATAACCGCTAACAAACTATAAAATATTGTCATTTTTACTTAGTCGTCCTCTGCATGTGCACATTTGGCATTTCAATAAATTAATCTGCTGTCTGCTTATTTGAAAATATTACTTGATTAGCAAGATGTTTCAGCCAGCACCGTCATACTGGCATGGATGCCGGTATCCGTCACATGGGCGTAAATGTATGACCTAGCATTATGCCCCATAATCAAGCGCCAGGGCATTGGGTACAAATCATCTTGACTCTAGATTCTGGCATCCATGCCAGAATGACGAACTTTTGGCATTGGCTGAAGCATTTTGCTAATCAGGAAATATTGTCAGCTGAAATTTCTGCTGTCAGTATAACTTCATCGATACGGCATTTTAAAATTAAATCGTTTAGATCACCCATTATCACTTCCAGTTTATTGAAAGCCTTGTGTACGTGGCTTTAATAGCTGTCAGCAAATGATTTTGCCACCAGAGGCATTATAATAATCACAAAACCTGCATATCATTCCTGATGAAAATTACGAAAAAGCAGATATATAAAATATAGCCTTATAAATTATGCGCTTAACTACATTTGAAATAACGACTATAAAACAAACCGCCAAAAACATATTCGGTGATACAGCAAAAATTTATCTTTTTGGCAGTAGAGTAGACGATAGTAAAAAAGGCGGAGATATAGACTTATATATCGTGTCTGAAAGCCAAGATAATTTGTATGAGAAAAAAATTAAATTTTTAAGTACATTGGATATGAGTTTAGGTGAACAAAAAATAGATATTGTTATAGCCAAAGACAACAATAGACCCATAGAAAAAGAAGCCATTGCCAAGGGGATAGAATTGGATTTAGAAAAGCTAAAAGTAGAAAAGCTTCTAAAAGAATGCGATAAACACCTGCAAAGAATTAATGAAGCCTATAGCGATATGTCTGCATTTATGTTGCTTACCGGTACTAAATACGAAAATTTATCCAAAGATGAGGTACAAGCGATAGATCAGTATTTATTTAGATTTTCAAAACTTCAAGATAGTATGGGAGAAAAGCTTTTTAAAGCATTATTGGGCAGATTTGAAGAAAATACGGACAGACTGCCATTTTTGGATGTGATTAAAAAACTGGAAAAATATGTCGCGATGGACATTGCAAATGAATGGCATGATTTGCGAAAAATAAGAAATCAGTTAGCTCATGAATATGAGGATAACCCGATTGAAATGGCCAATATCATTAATCTGATCTATGCAAAAAAAGAAGTTATTGAAAACATTTATTTAATGATAAAAGCCAAGTGTTATGAATAGGACTGGAAGCTTTGCTTGCACGATGCCTACCTATTGGACACAGAGGCATTGTTCCGCTAATACACATTTTCCCCGACAAATCCGCGAAACACCGTCAAAATCACAATTTTCAAGTCCAGCCACAGTGACCAATTCCGAATATAATGCAAATCATATTCGACGCGCCGCTGCATCTTGTCCAAGGTATCTGTCTCGCCGCGCCAGCCATTCACCTGCACCCATCCGGTGATTCCCGGCTTGACTTTATGGCGCAACATATAACCCTTAATTAACTTGCGATACGCCTCGTTGTGCGATACGGCATGCGGACGCGGGCCAACCACTGACATCCTGCCTTGTAATACATTAATGAATTGCGGCAACTCATCCAACGATGTCTTGCGCAAAAATGCTCCCAAAGGCGTAATCCGTGCATCGTTCTTTTTGGCCTGCGGCACATACTCACCATTTTCGTACACGGTCATTGAGCGGAACTTCCATACTTCAACCAGTGCACCGTTTAAACCGTAACGTTGTTGCTTGAAAATTACAGGACCTGGCGAGCTCACCTTAACTGCTGCTGCAATCACAATCATAAGCGGCGAAATCAGCAAAAGAATCAAGCTGCTCAAAAGCACATCTTCCAGTCGTTTTACCCAGCTAAGCAAGCCGCAAAACGGCGTCTCATATACGCTCACCAGCGGCATCCCCCCGAAGTTGATCCAGCGTGCATGCATTAATTCTGAAATGAAAAGATCTGGCATCACATAGACCGATGCTGTGGTATCGGCAAGCTGATTGACTAGTTCCTCGATGCGTTGTTCGCATCGAATCGGTAAGGCAATATATACCGCATTAATTTCGTCGGCATAAACCTTTCGCATCAGTTCATCCATAGCTCCCACAGTATAAATCGACTGACCGATTTCAATTGACGCCCCTTCGCTTTGGGGGTCATCAAAAATTCCTTTGATCACCAATCCCGTCCACGGCATCGATGCTAAATGCTTGACGAGACGATGTGCGGTAGCGTTGTGCCCCACGACAGCAACTGTTCGGATATTTACCCCATGTTGTCGGACAATGCTTAATGCCGAGCGCACAGCTATGCGTGCAGCAGCCAATATCACGGGAACAACTATCCACCATGTTATCATCATTGAACGGGAAAAGAATTCTGATGTTTTGCTGACAAACGCTAGCGTCAGCAATGCAAATATCACGCATAACCAACTGAAAAACACCGCACCAGCTTCGTCCCCTAGAGAACTGGTGCGCCAAGAACGGTAAAGTCCCTGTAACTCGGAGAACGTAAGAAAAAAGATTACGGCAAGCGCTCCCGCCAGGATGTTTTTGGTTTCCCAATTCGTATCAAAAATAACCTGAAGGCCTTTATAACTGGAGAAAATCAATAAGGCATCCATCAATCGCTGGAGGAAGGAAACGCGGGAAGCGTGTGGACGCATCAAACTGTTAGGCATGAATAACTCCGATCAATTCTTGTTTAACTTTCAGCAACATATTTTCATTTTAGCATGAGGAATATTAGTGCTGCCGTGATCTCTATCACTCTATAGTTTGCCATGGACACAGATAGTATGGCGAGCGCAAGAGAGTTTTTCCTTAATATTGCCCCTCCTCCCGCCACGGCAACATGCGCACCAGCCGTAAAACAAACACCGCCAGCAGAACTCCGCCCGCGTCACACAGCCAATCCATCATATCTGCTGATCGCCCCGGCAACCAGGTTTGATGCAATTCATCGGCTACGCCCACGATAAACGAAATCCCGACGATTAACCAAGTTGGCAGTATAAAGCCCAGAGCGATCAATAAGGCCAGCACGAAAAAAATTGTCGCATGCGCCAGTTTGTCCCAAGGAGCTTGAATCAGTCCAACTGCTTCGGGTTGCGCACCGCCAATGAAGAGGGAGGCGATGATAAACAATGCTGTCAGAACAAGCAGGCTGTTACGCACGCCGAATCTGTTTGTCGTTACAAGGGCAGCCTCACTTCTTGTTCCTTGCGTCTTTTGTCCTTGCTCAAGCAACGAATACTCCCATAAGATGCTGTTCAAATTTTCTGCAATACCATGCGTCGTTGCAATACATCGCCCTTATCCATTCGTTGCCATAATTCGGCATAGCTTAGATGATGGACAGGGTGTTTCAGCGTTGGAGCGATTTCTGCCAGCGGCTCAAGAACAAAGGCATAATGCTCGATGTCTTTGCGCGGTATTTGCAGGTTGCCATTATTAAGCACCAGCTCGCCGTATAACAGCAGGTCCAGATCGAGCGTGCGGGCGGAAAATTTTTTGCTGTCAGTTGCGCGGCCATGGTCAATTTCAATTTGCCGTAATATGTTCGCGACGCTGTCGACATCCAGGTCGGAGTCAAAACCGACAACCAGGTTGTAAAAAGCATCGCCGGAAAAACCGACCGGCTCGGATTCATAAAGACTGGATATAACCAGTTTGCCAAACTGTTGCTTTAGCGCCTGTAAGCCGGCGGCAATATATTTATCCCTGTCAATATTGCTGCCCAGGCTGATATAGCCGCGGGTCACAGCGTCCTTTCCCCGCGCTCAATGATAATGCCGACATTAATGCCGCTGCCGATCGCGCCTTTTTTGTTCAGCGTGATTTTTACCCAGGGGACGTCAAATTCTGTGCGGATGATCTGGGCTATTTCTGAAACCAGGCGTTCGACGAGGAAAAACCGGCTGTCCTTAACAAAGGCAATAATACGGTCGGACACGGTTTTATAATCGAGGGCGTATTGAATATCATCGGTTTCCGCCGCTTTTTGACTATCGAAAGCCATTTCGATATCGAGGATAATGGTTTGCCTCTTCTCCCTTTCCCAGTCATAAATACCGATAATGGTGTCTATTTCAAGCCCGCCTAAAAAAATGATGTCCATGGATATTTTCCGGTTATGATGTGCGTCTTTAAAAAACGGTAAGTATCGGGGAAATGCATCTGGCTTACAAGCTCCGAGCTTATTATTCTAAATAACAGGTATGCGATGATTGTTGAATGGTTGTTTGTTCCGGCGGCTTATTTAATAGGCTCCGTTTGTAGTGCAATTATTGTTTGTCGGTTGATGGGCTTGCCCGACCCGCGCGAGCAAGGTTCAGGTAATCCTGGGGCAACCAATGTGATGCGTTTTGGCGGTAAAAAGGCAGCGGCTATTACCTTGTTGGGAGACCTGCTGAAAGGTTTGTTGCCTGTTTATGTCGCGAATTTGCTGGGCATGCCTATGGAATTGCTGGCGCTAACGGGGGTAGCGGCGTTTATGGGGCATTTATACCCGGTATTTTTCGATTTTAAGGGCGGGAAAGGGGTTGCAACGTCGGTCGGTGTGTTGCTCGGATATTCCTGGGCGCTTGGTTTTTCGGTGATGGCTACCTGGATACTGGTGTATAAACTGGGCAAGATTTCGTCATTATCGGCGTTGGTGGCATCGGTTTTATCGCCGCTTTATGCCTGGTTCGTCGTTGGTGATAAAGCTGTAGTGGCGGCGTCGGCAGTAATGACGGTGTTTTTGTTGTGGCGGCATAAAAGCAATATCCGGCGCTTGATCGCCGGCCAGGAAGATTAGTTAACAGCCGGGCAATTCGCTGATCAGCCAGCGGGGGCGGGCAATAATTTCAAGACCCTGGTGCTGGCCGGCCAATAATCGTTGGCAGCCGGCATAAGCGATCATTGCGCCGTTATCGGTACAAAACTCCAGTCTCGGAAAATAAATGTCAGCATGCTCTTTGGCAGTCATTTCGGTTAAGGCCGCGCGGATTTGCTGGTTGGCGCTGACACCGCCGGCAACGACCAGTTTTTTCAAGCCGGTTTGCTGTAAGGCCCGTTTGCATTTGATGGCAAGCGTGTCGGCGACGGCATTTTGAAAAGCGGCGGCAATATCCGCTTTGTCTTGTTCGGTTTTTTCAGAGGCGCTTAGGGTGTTGAGTGCGAATGTTTTTAAGCCGCTGAAGCTGAAATCCAAGCCGGGGCGGTCGGTCATCGGGCGAGGGAATTTATATTTCGGTTTGCCGTGCCCGGCCAGTGCCGACAGTTTAGCGCCGCCGGGATAGCCTAAACCCAGCATTTTTGCTGTTTTATCGAATGCTTCGCCTGCCGCGTCATCCAGCGATTCACCTAAAAGCCGGTAAGCGCCAATGTCTTCCACCTGCACCAGCAAGGTGTGCCCGCCTGAAATCAGCAAAGCGACAAAAGGCAGGGTCGGCGGATTCGCCTCCAGCATCGGCGCAAGTAAATGGCCTTCCATGTGGTGAACGGCAATCGCGGGAATTTGCCAGGCCCAGGCGAGGCTCCTGGCGGTCGCTGCACCGACCAGTAGTGCCCCCATCAATCCGGGGCCGGCGGTATAGGCTATGCCGTTTATATCATTGCTGTTCAGGCGGCTTTCTTGTAACGCTTGCCTGATCAGCGGAACTAATTTTCGGATGTGGTCGCGTGATGCGAGTTCAGGGACAACGCCACCATATTCGCTGTGCATGTCGACTTGGCTGTATAAATAATGGCTTATTAATCCGTATTGGGCGTGGTAAATGGCGACGCCGGTTTCATCGCAAGAGGTTTCTATGCCTAAAACGTACATTCAGTTTTTGATAATTAATAAAGTTAAAGGTATAATTGCAGGCTTTTTAAGCGTTGTGGATCATTTGATCCATATTTGAATATTAACATAGTTGGGTCATTAATAATGCCGTCAGTAAAAATTAAAGAAAACGAACCTTTCGATATTGCCATCCGTCGTTTTAAACGCGCTTGTGAAAAAGCAGGCGTCTTGGCCGAGGTTCGCCGCCGCGAGTTTTATGAAAAACCAACGGCAGAGCGTAAGCGTAAAGGTGCGGCAGCGGTTAAGCGGCACTTGAAAAAATTAGCCAGAGAGCGTTATGCGTTGAAAAATTTACGCCGCGGTCGTCCAACAGTTTAAAGGCCGGTATCATGGATTTGTTAACGAATCGTATCAAGGAGGATATGAAAGTCGCGATGAAAAGCGGCGATAAGGCAAGGTTGGGCGTAATACGCTTGATTTTGTCTGCTGTCAAGCAAGTTGAAGTTGATGAGCGCATTACCCTGGATAATGAGCGCACCCTGCAGGTGCTGGATAAGATGTTGAAGCAACGCCGTGAGTCTATCAGGCAATTTGCAGACGCAGGCCGGGATGATTTGGTGGCGATTGAAGAGGCCGAGATGTTGGTTATCCAGGATTTTCTTCCGCAGCCGCTTGCCGATGCTGAAATCGATGCGATGATTAATGAGGCGGTTGCGGAGTCAGGTGCCGAGTCTGTTAAAGATATGGGCAAAGTCATGGCGTTGTTGAGAGCAAAAATGCAAGGCCGGGTCGATATGTCTGTGGTTAGTGCAAAAATCAAGGCGGCGCTGGCCGGACCGCCTTTATAGTCAGGTTTCTTTTTATTGTCCGGGTAACACAATGTCCGGTGGTAGAATTCCTCGCGAGTTTATTGATGAGCTTTTGCTGCGGGTCGATATCGTTGATTTAATCGATTCACACGTTCCGCTAAAAAAAACGGGTACAAATTATGTTGCCCGTTGTCCGTTCCATGTTGAAAAAACCCCCAGTTTTTCTGTAAACCGTAAAAAGCAGTTTTTTCATTGCTTTGGTTGCGGTGCCAGCGGTAATGCCATTAGTTTTTTAATGGATTTTAGCCATCTTGATTTTGTCGAGGCTGTTGAGGATTTGGCTACTTTTGCCGGTCTTGATGTGCCCAGGGAGTCAAGCGCTAATCAGGGGGTGCAGGCTAAAACTGATTTAAGTGGTCTTTATCTTGTTATGGAGCAGGTTGCCGCTTTTTACGCTGAACAATTGCGAACGAGTGATGGCGGAAAAAAAGCGGTTGCGTATTTAAAAAATAGAGGCGTTAAAGGCGAGATAGCGGGTGAATTTATGCTGGGTTATGCGCCGAATCAATGGCAGGCATTAACAGGGCGTTTTAACCAGCAGTTGTTGTTGGATGCGGGGCTGCTGGGGCTTAATGAAGGCGGCAGTGTTTACGGGCGGTTTCGTGACAGGATCATGTTTCCTATCAGGGACAGGCGGGCCAGGATTATAGGTTTTGGCGGCAGGGTGCTTGATGATTCTTTGCCCAAATACTTGAATTCGCCGGAAACATCCCTATTTCATAAGAGCCGTGAAGTTTACGGCTTGTATGAATTGCTCAAAAAAAAGCCTAAGTCGCAACGGATCCTGATGGTTGAAGGCTACATGGATGTCATTGCGCTGGCCCAGGCCGGTATCGATTATGCCGTTGCGGCGCTGGGGACGGCGGTATCCGAGGCGCATCTTGATTTGTTGTTTCGTTTTTCGTCCGAACTGGTATTTTGCTTTGATGGCGATAATGCGGGCAGGGCGGCGGCATGGAAGGCAATGGATGCTGTTTTTTCATGCATCAGGGATGGACGGTCCTGTCGCATTATGCTGTTGCCACAGCAGCACGACCCGGATTCTTTGGTTCGCAAGGAAGGTCAGAGTAAGTTTGCTGAGCGTGTGCAGTCGGCTCAAGCGCTGTCGGAATATTTCTTTGGGTGTTTGACGGAGGAATTAAATCTGTCCGAGATGGAGGGGTGCGCGCAATTAATCAACAAGGCAACGCCTTATCTGGAAAAGATGCAGGCAGGTGTGTTTAAAGACATGATGTTCGCGCGGCTTAAGGAATTATCGGGCGCCAATTCGCTGGACGTTTTGGAGGATGCCGCTACACTTAAGCGCACACAAAAAAAAACACCGGGCTACAGGCGCGGGCGTCCGGCGTTGGAGCGGCAAACGCTTGCTTTATTGGTGCAGTATCCTAAATTGATAGGATTGATTGAAGAAAAAGAAATTGACTGGGATTGCCTGGATTTTAAAGGTGTCGAAAAGTTCAGGGCTATCATCCGCGGCATTCTTAATGAAAAGCCCCCTAACACTGCGGTCTTGTTAGAGTCTTATCGGGATGGCGTCGATGAGTCCATTATCAAACAGTTGGCGTCGCTGAAGCTTGAAGTGCCTTTGGATGGCA
>SCST01000473.1 GCA_004299465.1 Methylovulum sp.
TTGAATGGGTATTAATTTTCCCAAAAGTTCTTGCACAGTATATTCAGAGTACTGCGCAAGAACTTTTGGGAAAATTAATAGAATAAGGCTGTAACACCACGCTGTGATTGAACAATGAGTGAACAAGACAGTAATAACTCAATGATGACAGGACTTCAGCACGCTCTAGTCGCTGAAAAAGAGGTTCATCCTGTGCTAAAAGGCTTGGCCGGACTGACGATTGCCCGCCAGCTCGGGCTTATGCTGGGACTGGCGCTCAGCGTTGCCATCGGCGTTGCGGTTGTGCTGTGGTCGCAGGCTCCCTCCTATAGTCGCTTGTATGCCGAGGTCAGCGAACAGGACGTCAGCGATATTCTTGAATATCTCGACACGCAAGGCATTAAATACAAAGTCGAAACCGGCTCCGGCGCCATCATGGTGCCTCCCGATAAAGTCAACGAAATAAAGCTTAAATTGGCCGGGCAAGGCTTGCCGAGAAGCACCAGCACAGGCTATGAATTACTGGATAAAGACCAGGGCATGGGCGCCAGCAAAAGTGTAGAGCTGGTACGTTTCCAGCGTGCGCTGGAAGGCGAGATTGCGCAAACCATAATGGCTATCCAGAGCGTAAAATCAGCCAGGGTGCTGCTGGCACTGCCGGTACAATCGGTGTTTATCCGCGAACGCAAAAAACCCAGCGCCTCCGTCATCGTCAATCTCTATCAAGGCCGGTCGCTGGACAAAGGCCAGATTGAATCGATTATTCATCTGGTCGCCTCCAGCGTACCGCAGCTCGAAGCTGAACAGGTGACGGTTGTCGACCAGAAAGGCCGGTTGCTGAACAGCAAGGATTCGTCATTAGGTTATTTGAGCGCCAAGCAATTTGATTACAAGAAGGATATTGAAGAACACCTGATGGAGCGCATCGCCAATATCCTGTCGCCCTTAGTCGGCGACGGCATGCGCACGCAACTCTCCGCCGACGTCGATTTCACCGAAACCGACAGGACGCAGGAAAATTTCGACCCTAAATCATCGGTCTTAAGAAGCGAACAATCATCGGAGGAACAAAGTAACCTGCCGGGGGTTCAAGGCGTTCCCGGCGCCTTATCGAACCAACCCACGCCGGCCGGCACCGCGCCCGAAACAATCGCGGCCGCCCCGCAGCAAGGGCAGACAGCCAAGACAAGCACGACCAACACCCTGCCCAGTTCATCATCAAAAAACGCCACAAAGAATTTTGAGATGGATAAAACCATCACGCACACGCGTTTAGCTACCGGACAACTGCGCCGCTTGACTGTCGCGGTGGTTGTGGATGACCGCAAGACCCCAGGCCCCGACGGGAAAATAAAAAACGAACCTTACACGCAGGATGATATTGACCGCTTCACGGACCTGGTCAAACAGGCCGTAGGATTCGACACCGCTCGCGGCGACCAGGTTACCGTAAGCAATGTTGCGTTCAAGACCCCGGATGCCCTTGAAGCCTTGCCCGAACCGCCGCTTTGGGAGCAAGCCTGGTTTATCACGCTGATGAAGCAGCTTGCCGCGGTACTGGCAATCCTCTTCCTGATTTTCGGCGTACTGCGTCCGACCATGCGGCGTCTTGTCGGACGCAGTGAAGAAGAAATCAAGGCAGAGCTTATGGCCGCGAAAGAAGCGGAAGCCCAGGCCCTGGGTTTTGATGAAAAAGGCATACCCATCGCTACGCCAAGTGTGGAAGGAGGCGTGCAGCCAACGCAGGAAGCCGTCGACATGCTGCTCCTGGATACCCCGCAAACTTACGAGAGCCGATTGGAATATATCAAAAAATTAGTCGATAATGACTCGAAGCTCGTAGCGGAAGTGCTTAAATCGTGGGTGAAATAAATGGCTACTAAGGATTTAAATCAAACAGAACGCGCGGCCGTGTTGATGCTGGCGCTGGGAATGGACAGGGCGGCTCTCGTCCTCAAGCACATGAACCGCAGGGAAGTCCAGATACTGGGCACGACAATGGCGGGGATAGGGGAAATTACCCCGCAAATGATGGACGATGTCGTTGAAGAGATCATTGTTGCGGTAAAAAGCCGAACCTCGCTGGGCATGGATACCGATACCTATATCCGCACCGTCTTGATCAGCGCATTGGGCCCGGATAAAGCCAACAGCATTCTCGACAGGATTTTGCAGGGCGGCAGCACTAAAGGCATCGAGCAATTGAAATGGATGGATTCCCGTTCCATCGCCGATATGATTCGCCTGGAACACCCGCAGATTATCGCGACTATTCTGTCATTGATGGATGGAGACCAGGCCGCCGAGGTATTGATGTATTTGCCCGAAAACATGCGTTCCGACCTGGTGATGCGGATCGCAACGATGAAAGGCGTCCAGCCTGGCGCCCTGCGCGAACTCGATGAAATCATGGAAAAACAATTGACCGGCAGCGAAAACGTCAAAGCCACCACCTTGGGCGGCATTGATGCCGCGGCAAATATTTTAAATTACATGGAAGGCTCCGCGAGCGACCTGGTTATGGGCGAAATATCCGAAATCCGCGCCGAACTGGCCCAGGAAATCCAGGATAAGATGTTCGTATTCGATGATCTGAAATCGATGAGCGCAGGCGATATGCAAACCTTGCTGCGTGAAATTCCGACCGGCCAATTGCTGCTGGCCTTGCGCGGCGCCGGCCAGGATCTTAAAGAGAAAGTATTTAACAATATGTCGAGGCGCGCTGCCGAAATCCTGCGCGATGACCTGGAGGCTTCGCCGCCGGCCCGGTTAAGCGATGTCGAAGCGGCGCAGAAAGACATATTGAGTGTCGTCAAAAGACTCGTAGATTCCGGCGATATCCGTATCGGTGGAGAGGGTGGCCGCGATGAATTCATCTAAATCATCGGGCTTCTCGGCATCTGAATTGGCGGCATTAAACCTCTGGCATGTGCCCAATGTTTTCGATACGGAAGCGCCCGGCAACGACGAGCCTGTAAAAACAGAAGAACCGGAAACCGAAGCAGAACCGGTGCCGGTCTTAACGGTTGAAGAAATCGAGGCCATGCAAAAACAAGCCTATGACGAAGCGTTTGCCCAAGGTAAAAAAGACGGCTTCCAGCAAGGTTATGATGAAGGCCTGAAAAAAGGCTACGACGAAAACCTGCATTTGCTGCAAAAACAGGCGACAGAACTGACCCGTCTCATGGAATCGTTGAGCGAGCCGTTCAAGCATCTCGATGACGAAGTGGAAAAAGAACTCGCCAAGCTCGCTATCGGCGTCGCAACCCAGATCATCCGCAGGGAAATCAAGTTAAACCCTGGACAAGTGGTCGCCGCCGTCCGGGAAGCGATCAATGTATTGCCGCTATCGTCGCAGAAAATTAATTTGCACCTGCATCCCGATGATGCCGAATTAGTGCGCTCCGCCTTATCGCTTGACGAAATGTCGACGGCTTGGGGCATTATTGCCGATCCGCTGATCACCCGCGGCGGCTGCAAAGTGGATACCGACGTCTCCCACGTCGATGCCACGATAGAACACCGCTTAGCCGCCGTCATCGCCAATGTGTTGGGGAGCGAGCGGGAACAGGACAGGCCGTTGTGATCCCCGAAACGAACCGTTCAGGCATCTGGCTGGACAGGCTGAAGCCGTACACCGAAAGACTGGCTAAAACGCACGAACTGGTCGTCGAAGGCAAGCTTTCCCGCATGGTCGGCTTAACGCTGGAAGCCGTCGGATGCAGGGCGGCCATCGGCGCCCGCTGCCAAATTGAAACGAAAGCCGGCAAACTGATTGAAGCGGAAGTAGTCGGCTTCTCCGGCGCGCGGATTTTTTTAATGCCGACCACGGAAGTTCATGGCCTGGAATCGGATTGCCGCGTCATTCCGCTCCACAACACCAGCCTGGTACGCGTAGGTTATAGTTTACTGGGACGCGTACTGGATGGTTCCGGCAATCCGCTCGATAATAAAGGCCCCCTCAAAACGGATGCGTATATTTCGCTGAACGGCACACCTATCAACCCCTTGTCGAGAAAACCGATACGCGAAGCCCTGGATGTCGGCATCAGGGCCATTAACTCGATGCTTTGCGTAGGGCGCGGGCAGCGTATGGGCCTGTTTGCCGGCACCGGCGTCGGCAAAAGTATTTTATTGGGCATGATGACCAAGTTCACCAGCGCCGATATTGTCGTCGTCGGCCTGATTGGCGAGCGCGGCCGGGAAGTTAATGAATTTGTCCAAAAAACCCTGGGTGAAGAAGGCCTCAAACGCGCCGTGCTGGTCGTCACGCCGGCGGACAGTCCGCCGTTGATGCGCGTACACGGCGCGTTGATGGCGACCAGCATCGCCGAGTATTTTCGCGATCAGGGCCGGGACGTCCTGTTGTTAATGGACTCCTTGACCCGATTCGCGCAGGCGCACCGCGAAATTGCGTTGGCGATAGACGAGCCGCCCGCAACAAAGGGCTACCCGCCATCGGTGTTCGCCAAATTGCCGCACCTGGTCGAACGTGCCGGCAATGCCGACCACGGCGGCGGCTCGATAACGGCGTTCTATACCGTGCTCGCGGAAGGCGACGATACCAATGACCCGATAGCCGATGCCGCCAGGGGCGTACTGGATGGGCATATCGTCTTATCCCGGAATCTCGCCGAATCGGGGCATTACCCGGCGATCGATATAGAGGCCTCCGTCAGTCGCGTCATGCCGGATATTATCGATGCGCATCATTTGCAAATGGCGCGGGATTTAAGGCGTTTATATTCCCTTTACCAGCAAAACCGCGACCTCATCAGCGTCGGCGCTTACCAGCCCGGCTCGGACCCGAGAATTGACAGGGCTATTGAAAAAAACCCGGCAATCCTTGAGTTTTTACAGCAGGATATGGATGAAGCGGTCGATATAAAACGCAGCCTTACGGAATTGGAAGCATTACTGGGCGCAAAATGACGGCCGGTTATCATAAGCAAACAGGAAAGCAGTGAAAAAATCTCAACGTATCAAAACCCTTGTAGACATCAATGCGGCACAGGAAAAGAATGCCCTGGAAGCAATGGGCGAAGTCCAGAAAAAACTCCTGGCATCACAGGCGCAGCTTGAACACTTAAGAAACTACCGGCGGGAATACCAGGATAAATTTGACCGTCTGGGCAGCGAGGGCGTCAACATCGCGCAGTTACTGGAATTCCGCTCGTTTATCGATAAGCTCGATAAGGCCATACTGGGCCAGGAGCAATCGTTAAGAGGCATTGAAAATGAATTAAACGACAAAAAAAAAGCCTGGGAAGGCTTGCACCACAGGACAAACAGCCTGCAAAAAGTTTGTGATGCCGCGCGGCTTGCAGAACTGAAGCAG
Source organism: Methylovulum sp. (assembly GCA_004299465.1). Classification (GTDB taxonomy): domain Bacteria; phylum Pseudomonadota; class Gammaproteobacteria; order Methylococcales; family Methylomonadaceae; genus Methylovulum. Next base: position 5,318 of record SCST01000473.1, read on the forward strand.
CAGGATAAGCTTGAACAATCGGCACAGGATGAGCGCGCAGCCCGATCGGGCAGGTCCGGCAGGAACGGCTTAATGGAATGAGCAGTCCGCACCGCGACATGCCCGTTTAAATCACCGTACCTATCTAAGCCCTTGCTGTAGGGCGCGCTGTAGCCTCTGGGGCATAAACGCGCGCCATCAACGAACTAGCACCTTATCCATGCGCCTGAGAAGGCGCGCACGGCACGCCCTACGCTTCAGGCAATGATCTGGCAACTGTAGGTGCAACAAAACCACATCAATCGGCACGCCGGCTGCGTACCTGCTTAAGCAATAATCAAAAACTCATCCCCCAACGCGGCAGGATGCCCGCTTAGCCCGATCACCGCTATCGCCATTGCCGCCCCTTCGCCCAAACCATCGGCATCATACGCCAGGATGCCGGTTTCGGCATCGTAACCGAGCGTGGAGCTCAAACCCACGGTCTGGCCGATTTGTCCCGCATAGGCAGTAAATATCCCGGCGGACAGTTCGATGATGTCCTCAGCACTATTGAAATCCGTCAGCGTGTCGATGTGCTTGTTCACAAGGGCCGTGCTGAAGATAAAGCGATCCGCCCCGGCTCCGCCGCTGAGCGTGTCGCTGCCTCTGCCGCCGTTCAGCCGGTTGTCATTGGCATCGCCAATGAGCGCGTCGTTAAACCGGCTGCCGACCAGGTTTTCTATGCTGACGAGGAAATCAGTACCGCTGCCGACGCTGATGCTTTGGCTACCGTTGGTCATCAGGCTGACGCTAACGCCATCCGGCGATTGGCTGTAACTCAGCGTATCGCTTCCCGCTCCGCCGAAGTAGCGATCATCGCCCGCCGTGCTGCCGGTAAAGCGGTCATTGCCGAGGCCCCCACGCACAATGTCATTGCCTTCCCCGCCCTGCAGGGTATCGTCACCGTAGTTGCCGTTCAGGATGTCGTTGCCCGTTCCGCCGTCCAGCGCGTCATCCCCGCCCTCGCCCCGCATAATGTCTGCTCCGCCCAGGCCAATCAGGCTATTGGCCTGGTCGTTGCCACTGATGTCGTCATTGAAGAGGCTGCCGACCAGGTTTTCGATGCCGATGAGGATGTCGGTGCCGCTGCCGGTACTGATCGGTTGCGCGACTGCCGTCATCAGGTTCACGATGATGCCGTCGGTCGACGCGCTGTAATCTACCGTATCAACGCCTGTCCCACCCAGGTAGCGGTCGTTGCCGCTGGTATCGCCGGTAAACAGGTCGTCTCCGCTGCCGCCGCGCAGGAGGTCATTGCCGCTTCCACCGTCGAGGCGGTCATGCCCCGCTCCGCCTGTCAGGCTGTCATTGCCGTCCTGCCCAATCAGCGTGTTGGCGCGCCGGTTTCCGCTTAGGCTATCGTGGTAATGGCTGCCGGTCAGGTTTTCGATGCCGCTGAGGGTGTCCCTGCCGCTGCCGGCGCTGGCCTGTTGGGCTTTGTTTATCGTTAACGCGACAGTGACACGGTCCGGC
>SCST01000474.1 GCA_004299465.1 Methylovulum sp.
ATTATCACGTTTGTCGGGTAATTTTTTGATTTCATTTATAAACTTTTTTCTTTTTTTGCTTAGATCAGCTTCATTTATGACAAGAGTTGCGGACATTTTTCACTTATTGGGGGTACTGGTAATTTTTCAATATTATGCCAGTTGTCAATACATTTTTTATGAGAAAGCCGTGCCATACGCATCAAGCTAAGGGAGAAAGCCTATATATCAGTGCATAACGTGTAAGCCAATTGATTGTTGTCCACGAAAAGCACGAAAGCCACGAAAATTTTATCTGATTTTTTTCGTGCTTTTCGTGCTTTTCGTGCTTTTCGTGGACAAATTCCTTACCTTGATGCGTATAGCATAGACCCTGCATTGGGGCAAAATAGCAGTTTACATATAGATATAACAATGTTAAGTTAACGCTGTTAATTTATAAACCATTCCCTATGCCTCCAAAAATCAAATCAGAACAAGACCGCGAACAACTGCGCATTATTATCCTCGATGCCGCCCGTACCTTATTTGTCGAACGCGGCATCGAATCGGTGTCGATGCGGGAGATTGCCAGGCAAATCGGATATTCCGCCACGACTTTGTATAACTACTTCACGGATAAGGATGCCTTGCTGCAAGCCCTGTGTGATGCGGATTTTTTGGCGCTGGCAACAGGGGTACGCGAAATTATGCAAATCCCTGACCCTATCCAACGCATTCAGGCCTTGTGTCAAGGTTATTACCAGTTCGCGTTGCAGCATCCCGGCCATTACCGTTTTATGTTCATGACCCCGCGTGCGCCTTGCAATATGGACATCACCCGTATCGAACAAGGCAACACCGAACAGGATGCTTACGCCCAACTGCAAGTGGTTGTGCAAGCTGCATTTGATGCAGAGCTGTTCAGGGAGGACTTGCACGACAGCGAAATGATTGCCCAAACTTTGTGGGCTGGGGTGCATGGCGTTTGTTCGCTAGAGATTGCATTGGGCAATGAAACCTGGATGCAATGGGTCGCTATCGAGGCCCGGATCCATTTAATGCAGGACGCGCTGTTGCGCGGCTTGCTCCGCCAACCTGACAGGATGATTTGATATGCGGCACGTACTCTTTGGTTTACTGGCGCTACCGCTCCTGGCGGCTTGCGACAAACCCATGGAAGCCTCACCACCCCCGCGTCCCGCCTTGGTCATGACCGTCACGGACCACCCCACTGAGGCGGCAATGAGCTTGGTCGGCAGGGTGCAGCCCCGTTATGAATCGGCGCAAGGTTTCCGCATTACCGGAAAGATTATCGAGCGGCGCGTGGACATGGGCGCGAAGGTGACGGAAAACCAGGTCATCGCACAGCTGGATGCTACCGATAGCCAACTGGATGCGGCGGCGGCTTCGGCGGAAGTGGCTTCGGCGCAAGCCAGTCATGCGCTGGCGGTGGCGGAAGTCACCAGACAGCGGCAGTTGTTTGCAAAAAAATTCATCTCTGCTTCGGCCCTGGATATTCACGAAGCGGAGCTGAAAGCCTCCAGCTCGCGGTTAGCGAAAGCCAAGGCACAAGCCAATATTTCCGGCAACCAAACCCAATACACGACATTAAGGGCAGGCCGCGACGGCGTGGTCAGTTTTATCCAGGCCGAGCCCGGGCAAGTGGTGGCAGCGGGCGACATCGTTGTCAAGATTGCCGACACGCGGACCGTTGATGTGCTGGTCGCCGTGCCGGAATCGCGCATGGGGGAAGTCAAACTGCAGGCGCCTGTTTATTTAAAAATGTGGGCAGATCAGCAAAAACTCTACACGGGCGTCGTGCGCGAAATCGCCCCTGAAGCGGACACGGCGACGCGCACGTTTAATGTCCGCATCACGCTGCACAATGCCGACGCCGCCGTCAGATTCGGCATGACCGCCGGCGTGAAATTCGCAGCCCCAAACGCGGCAAATCCAGGCGACTTACTCATTCCTAGCCGGGCCTTGACCGCCAACAACGGCAAAAGCCAGGTTTGGGTGATTGCTGCTGACAATCACACCCACGCGCGTGACGTTGAAACGGGCGAGTTTCGGGAAGACGGCGTGGTTATCCGTAGCGGCTTAAGCGCAGGTGAGACGATTGTCATCGCGGGTGTGCATACTATCACGGAAAACCAATGGGTCCGCCCAGTGCTGGAGGCACAGCCATGATCCAGATACCCGAAGCCGGACAAGCCGCTGCTAAAGCCGGATTTAACCTGACCGATTGGGCCTTAAGGCAGCAAACCCTCGTCTTGTATCTGGTGTTGGTGCTGACGCTGGCGGGCCTGTTTTCCTACACCAAACTGGGGCAATCGGAAGACCCGCCCTTCACCTTTAAAGTGATGCTGGTGCATGCCACCTGGCCTGGGTCCAGCGCGGAGGAAATGGCGGAACAAGTCACCGATAAACTGGAAAAGAAAATCCAGGAAATCGCCCATCTGGACAATGTCCGTAGCTTTTCGCGGCCAGGGGAAACGATGGTGTTCATCACTATTAAAGATGACACCATGTCTGACGTGATTCCAGAACTCTGGTACCAAGTGCGGAAAAAAATCGGCGACATCCGCCACACCTTGCCGCAACAACTGGAAAGCCTGACCTTTAACGACGAATTCAGCGATGTTTACGGCAGCCTATACGCGCTCACAGGCGATGGCTTTGATTACGCGGCCTTGAAAAAACACGCCGAACAAATCCGCACCGAATTACTGAAAGTGAAAAACGTCGCCAAAGTGGAGTTTTTCGGCGAACAAAAACAGCGGTTATTTATTGACATTGACAATGCCAAAGTAGTGACGCTGGGCATCAGCACGCCGGAATTGATCCAGACATTGCAAAATCAAAACACCGTAGTGCGCGGCGGCACATACGAATCCGCCGACGAGCGCATCCGCATCGCCGTGTCAGGCCGTTACCAAAAATTGGACGATTTGCGCGAGTTGCGCTTGCGGGCGCATGGGCAGGATTTTCGTTTGGGCGATGTCGCCAAAATTTATCGCGGTTATGAAGACCCTCCGCATGACAAAATCCATTATCAGGGCAAAGAAACCTTGCTGTTAGGCGTGAGCATGACCGAAGGCGGTGATGTGATCGAGTTGGGCCACAATCTCGATGCCGCCATCAGCCACATCAAAGAAAATTTATTGGTGGGTTTGGAGCTGGATACCGTCACTTCGCAACCGCATATCGTCGCGCATTCGGTCAATGATTTTGTGCAATCGCTGGTGGAAGCCTTGGTTATTGTGTTGGGGGTCAGCTTGCTGTCATTGGGCTGGCGTAGCGGTATTGTCGTGGCCATCACTATTCCGGTGGTATTGGCGACGACCTTTGTATTCATGCAGCATTTTAATATTGGCCTGCATAAAATCTCGCTGGGTGCGTTGATTCTAGCTCTCGGCTTGTTAGTGGACGATGCCATTATCGCCGTGGAAATGATGTCGGCGAAAATGGAACAAGGTTGGGATAGATTAAAAGCCGCGTCCTTCGCCTACACCTCCACCGCCATGCCGATGCTGACGGGTACGTTAGTGACAGTCGCGGGCTTTTTGCCGATTGCCACCGCCGCCTCGTCCACGGGTGAATACACGCGCTCTATTTTTCAGGTGACGGCGATTGCTTTATTGGTATCGTGGTTTGCAGCGGTGATTTTTGTCCCCTACTTGGGCTATCACTTGTTACCGGATTACGGGCAAGCCCCGCAACCGTCAAAACTGGGTCGCTGGTTCCGGTCGCTGTTCAAGATCGAAGCCAAAGCGGCGGAGATTCACCATCACGATATTTACAGCTCAAGCTTTTACCGGGCTTTCCGCAAAGTCGTCACCGCTTGCGTGCGTTACCGCAAGACGGTGATTGCGATTACTTTGGCCTTGTTTGTGCTGGCGATAATCGGCTTCGGCAAAGTCCAGCAACAATTTTTCCCAGACTCCACCCGTTTGGAATTAATCGTCGATTTGCGCCTGACCGAAGGCGCATCTTATGCCGCCACCGAAACCGAGACCAAAAAGCTGGAACAGTGGTTACTGGATTGGAATGCCAAGCACCACGGCATCGACAACTTTGTCGCCTACATCGGCAACGGTGCGCCGCGATTTTATCTGCCCTTGGACATCCAATTGGCGCATCGCGGTTTTGGGCAATTGGTGATTTTGAGCAAAACCCTGACGGATCGCGAAGCGTTGCGGAAAGACTTACTGACTTTGTTCGACAATGACTTTCCGGCCTTACGCGCCTCGGTGTTGCGTTTGGAAAACGGCCCTCCGGTCGGTTTTCCGGTGCAGTTCCGCGTCAACGGTAGCGATATTGGCCAAATCCGCACCGTCGCCCATCAAATCGCCGACATCATGCGCGGTAATAGCAACCTGAGCAACGTCCAGCTGAGTTGGGACGAGCCTAGCAAAGTGGTAAAAGTCAGCGTCGACCAAGCGAAAGCGCGGCTGCTCGGTATCAGTTCGATCGATATAGCCACGGTGTTGAACGGCGGCATCCAAGAGCTGTATATCACCGAATTCCGCGAAGGTATCGAGCGCATAGACTTGGTCGCCCGCGGCCCTGCCGAGCAACGCCGCCGCTTGTCGCATTTGCCGGATTTGATGATTAATACGCAAACAGGCGCAGGCGTGCCGTTGGCGCAAATCGCCACCATTAGCTACGAATTTGAAGAAGGCGTGATCTGGCGGCGCGACCGCATCCCATCGATTATTGTGCGCGGAAATTTGAACGGCAATGTCCAGGCGCCGTTGGTGTCAGAGCAAGTCGAAGAAAAAATGGCTGATTTGAAAAGCCGCCTACCGCTAGGCGTGGAGATTGAAACGGGCGGCGCGGTGGAAGAATCGGCCAAAGGCGGCGCATCGGTCGCGGCAGGTTTTCCGCTGTTTTTGATCGTGGTGTTGACCGTGCTGATGATCCAATTGCAAAGTTTTTCGCGGGTGGTGCTGGTGTTTCTGACCGCACCGTTGGGTTTGATCGGCGTGACTATCGCTTTGTTACTGTTTGATAAACCCTTCGGCTTTGTCGCCATGCTCGGCACGATTGCCCTGTCCGGCATGATTATGCGTAACTCGGTGATTTTGGTTGATCAAATCGACCAGGACCGGGCGGGCGGCATAGCCCCTTGGCAAGCCGTGGTGGAATCGACCATCCGTCGCTTCCGGCCCATCGTGTTGACGGCGGCGGCAGCGATCCTGGCGATGATACCGCTCACCCGTAGCGTCTTCTTCGGGCCGATGGCGGTGGCGATTATGGGCGGTTTGGCCGTGGCAACCTTGTTGACTGTGTTGTTCTTGCCCGCTTTGTATGCGGCTTGGTTTCGGGTGGAAATGCCGAAAACCTTGTAGCTTAAACAAACGATAAAGCCGTTTAAAGCCCGCCGCAAATCCCGGCAGGAAAACATAAAAACCTACTTAGGTAACTCGCAAAAAATAATCCCCCCGACCGCATAGTTCCCACACTCCAGCGTGGGAACTCATCCAGCAACGCTCCAGCGTTGCGTGACGCTGGAGCGTCACGGCGGCATTCCCACGCGGAGCGTGGGAACGATGTTGTGAGAGGTTATTTTTTGCGAGTTACCTTATATCGTAACTAACGCTCCCTAGGTTTATCCAAGCCCAGCGTAGCCGACAACATCCATTTGTTTGTGAAAGGTTTACCGATTATGCACCCAAGCATTTTGCTCATTACCGCATTGCTCGCCACAACCGCCATTTGGGTCGCCCCTGCGGATGCCGACGACAAACCCCAATCACTATTGGACATTTACAACCAGGCCCTGGCCCACGACCCGACCTTAGCCTCGGCCTTAAGCGCAAATAAGGCGGCACAAGAGCTGATCGAACAGGCCAAAGCCTTGTACCGCCCCATCGTCAGTTTCAGTGCCGGAGCGAATGCCACACAGGCCGATGTGCGTTATAAAGGCACGGGCGTACCATTCCCTAACGGTGTGCGTTCGTATGAAGGCTACCAATACGGCGTGGAAGCCCGGCAACCCTTGTTCCGCAAACAAAACTGGGTGCAAATGGAGCAACTGCATACCCAGGTCAGCCAAGCCGACAAGCAGTTGCACTTGGCCTTGCAAAACCTGATGCTCCGTACCGCTCAAAGCTATTTTGATTGCCTGATCGCGCAAGACAGGCTCGACTTAATAACCGCACAAAAAGCCGCCATCTTGAGCCAGTTAGAGCAAGCAAAAGCCAACTTCGATGTCGGCAGCGCGACCATTACCGATGCCAATGAAGCCCAGGCACGGTTCGATTTGGTTATCGCCCAGGAAATCGCCGCGCAAAATACCTTTGAAATCACTAAACGCAGCTTGCAGGCAATCACCGGCGAACCACCCCGCCAGTTGGCTAAAGTAAAAGCCGACTTGAAACCCCATGCATTGGCGCAAAACATGGACCAGTGGCTTAAAGTCGCGGCCGACAGCAATTTAAGCATCCAGATCCAACAGGATATGGCAACGTTATCGGGTCAGGAAATCGAACGGAATCAGGCGGAACATTTGCCCACCTTGGACGCAGTCGCCAGCTACACCGAAGCCTCCGCCAACGGCAGTAACTTTGGCTTCGGCAGCGACATCAACACCGGAACGATTGGCGTGCAGTTGCAAGTGCCGCTGTATCAAGGCGGAGCGGCCAGCTCGCGTGTCCGTCAAGCGGTGTTGAACAAGCAAAAAGCCCTGGATGATGTGGAAATCGCCCGCCGCCAGACCGAACTGGACACGCAAACCGCCTATCTGAACCTGAGCTCCAGCATCGCCCAAGTCAAAGCCTACGAACAAGCCCTAAGCAGCAGCCAAAGTCAATTGGATTCGACCCAAACAGGTTACGATGTCGGCATACGCACCAGTGTGGACGTGCTAAATGCCCAGCAACAACTGTTTGCCGCCAAACGCGACTTATTGGCAGCCCGCTATCAGTATTTGCTGGGCATTATCCGTTTGAAAGCGGCGGTAGGGGTGATTAGTGACAGCGATTTGGCGGATATTAACCGGCAATTGGGGTAGCGGTGCAAAATTTGTCAGTCTGCTCCAGTAAAAATATTTGCAACGGAACTTGCTTTAGGCAATAACTAAAAAATCATCGCCCAGCCCAGCAGGATGTCCGCTCGTGCCGAGTAGCGCTTAGGAATAAGCATGAAACAAGTTCGGCAATGGGTAACTATTCAGCCCCTTCAGGCAAGGAGCAATTCTATTGGGTAATTTCCATGCCCTTTACTAGAAAGTATTAACACCGTTTGGCATCATCTTAGGCGGAAACAGGAATGGCTACTTTAAGCTCGTTTTTATTTCCAAGCTCAAAGTATTATTACAATAGTGTTATTATTACCCCAACAAATGAGTGGATTTTTTATTTCTTGGATTTTAGCCGGGGGAATCATGCGTAATATCAGGCTGTTTGATACGGATAACCATAGGTTTATCCTGCTCAACGAGAGCGAACCGGGCGAAGAGGAAGGCGTCCGTTCCAATCAATACCTGGTTATGCAGGATAATGCCGGCGTATTGCTCGATCCGGGCGGTTTCGGCGTCATGCCGCGTGTGCTTGCCGAGCTGTTACGCTACCTGAACCCGGACCAGTTACGCGGCATTATTCTTTCGCACCAGGATCCCGATATCGTCGGCGGCATATCCACATGGCTGGAATTGTCCGGTTGTCCGGTATACGTCTCCCGCATCTGGATGCGTTTTTTGCCGCACTACGGCTTAAAAGATATGTCCCGTTTTGTCGGCGTGCCTGACGAGGGCATGGATCTCGAGCCGTCACCCGGTTTTAAGCTCAAGATTATCCCCGCTCATTTCCTGCATTCGGAAGGGCAGGTCAACACCTACGATCCTGTTTCAAAGATCCTGTTTACCGGCGATATCGGCGCCGCGATGATGCCTTTGGATAAAGACGATGCTTTCGTGGATGATTTCAACCTGCATCTGCCGTTCATAGAAAAATTTCATCGCCGTTACATGTGTTCGAACAAGGCGATTGTGTGCTGGCTCGACACTATCGCCGGGCTGGACATCAACATGATCGCGCCGCAGCACGGTCCTGTTTATCGCGGCTCTGCGGTAACCGATTTTCTTGCCTGGCTTAAAGACCTGCAATGCGGCATCGACCTGATGCAAAGCGGCGGTCGTTTCCATACCCAGCTGTTATGAACAGCCTGTTTTCCGACAGCAGCCTCGAAGAGTTACGCCAGCGCGTCATTGACCGCCTCGCCGCGTTGCTGGAAAGCCAGACGCGCTCCAAAACATTCAGCAGCGGTGTGGCCGACCTGATTCATTGCGTACACCGTGATGTCGTCCAGGAAATGCAGCTCGCAGCCGGTGATAAAGGCGTCGCCGTACTCGAGCAGGCCACCGTCCGGGCGCTGGAAATGTGCAATCGCCTGGACGGCAGCCTGGATTTGCTGTTCGATGAGCGCAACCGGCAGTGGCATCGTAACGGCGACTATGTGCAGGCCTTGATCAGCGAAGTCAACGAGGCGTTCACCGACCTCGCTTCGACATTGATCGAGAAGGATTTGCTGGAGCGGCAGAGCCGGGTGTTGGAACGCATCATTTTGTCACATGAGCATGTGTCACAATGGAAGGAATTCGTGCAGGAAATCCTGACCGAATTCCACGCCATTTTTCCGTTCAATTTTTTCTTCATCGCATTTGCCGAAGAACACGGTTTATCGATTTACCTGTACTACCTCGGCAGCTATTCCGATGAGGTCAAGCAGGCTGCCCGGCAGATGCTGTCGCGGCAAATGATCGAAAGTCTCAACCTGCCCTTCGATGCGGCGCTTGACCTCGAAGAATATGATGTGCGTGAGAGTTCGGCGACCTGCGCGCTGGAAGATATTCGCATGATTACCGTTACCGTGCCGGAGCATGCGCCGAATCTGGCCGGGTTGCTCGGCGTGGCCTATGCGTCGACCGGCAAACTGAGTCCACAGGAAGAAAGCGTCATCCGCTCCATCCTCGCCGTTATGGTGATGGTGGTCGGCTCCAGCAAGGTATTGTCGCGGACGCTGGCGGAATTGGAATATTACTCGGTGCACGACCCGCTCACCGGCCTGCATAACCGGCGTCATTACAGCGCCTTGCTGGAATATGAAGTCGGACGCTCCGAGCGTCATGGGCATGAATTTTCGCTGCTGATGTTCGATCTCGACGATTTTAAGGACATCAATGATACCTACGGACATCCGGTCGGCGATGAGACCTTGTGCGGCGTAGCGGAGATGCTGCGGAGCAATCTCCGTAAAGGCGATCTTGCCGCCCGTATCGGTGGCGATGAATTTGCCGTCATCCTGACGGAAACCGGCCGCGATGGAGCCGTCGCCGTTGCGGAAGCGCTCGGCAAAATACTGCGTGAAAGGGTGTTTACCGCGCCTGACGGTAAACAATTCCAACTTACCGTTTCCATCGGCATCGTCACTTTCCCGCACGATTCGCGGAATATTAGCGATTTGCTGGCCGGCGTCGATATTGCCCTGTACCGCGCGAAGTCTATCGGCAAGGACAGCTCGTGCACGCTCGGCGAACTGGGCAATTTAATTGAGGGCGGGCGCAATACCCGCGACTATGTTGAAAAACTGCGCGTAGCGTTACAGCAGGGCCGGATCGTGCCGTATTACCATCCCATCGTCGATTGCAAAACCGGCAAGGTGCTTGCGTTCGAAACGCTGGCTCGCCTGATCGAGCCGGACGGCGAGGTCGTCTCGGCGGGCATGTTTATCGAAACTATCGACAAATACGGGCTGGGCCGGGATTTGGATCGTGCGATCATCAGCAGGGCGCTGCAAGCCAAGCATGACAGGATATTGGCCGGCAAGCCGGATGCGAAAATCTTTATCAATCTTTCCGTCCAGGAAATCCAGGGGCGCGGTATCCTGGGATATGCCGAAGAATTATGCCATCAGTTGCAAGTCCCGCCCAATTGCGTTGTTTTTGAATTGCTGGAACGCGATGCCATCAGTGATATGACGAATATGCGCAAGTTCCTTACCGATTTGCGTAAAAAAGGCTTTTCGTTCGCGCTTGACGATTTCGGCAGCGGCTATAACTCTTTCCATTATCTCAGGGAGA
>SCST01000475.1 GCA_004299465.1 Methylovulum sp.
AAAACAAGGGCCACCGCTGCATTGTGCCGTCCCTGGCGCCCAAAAACGGCGGTAAAGGCCTGGAATATCTTGCAAGGCAGCTACAAGGTAGTGTCAACGCCGAAGCGGGTGACGGGAATGCGCCTGTCTGCCTGATAGGCTTCAGTATGGGAGGGTTAATTGCCAGGTATTACCTGCAGGAGTTAGAAGGCCATCGCACGGTCTCTCGGTTCTTTTCTATTTCCACGCCCCATCACGGCAGTCTTGTCGCCTATTTGTCGACTACTCTGGGCGCGAGACAAATGCGTCCCGGCAGTGATTTTATCCGGTCGCTGGAGCAAAGTTCGGAGCGTTTGCAGGGGCTGGCTTGCTATGCTTACTGGACACCATTTGATTTAATGATTTTACCGGCGACCAGCTCGATATGGGAAAAGGCCGAGAATATCAAGGTTAATGCGCTATGCCATCCGTGTATGGTAAAAAACGGCAGGGTTATTGCCGATATTCTTGAGAAGGCAGCGGTACCTATTGGTGTCGACTTGCCTTGATGTGCCGGCATTTGTTGCAAACGGAGGCCAGGCTTTGCCTGACAAGCGGCAAAGCCTGGCCTCCAAACTTACTTAATGATGGACAGCGGAATTTAGTGCAGGCCTTTGGTTTTAAGGAAATCGGCGAGCATTTTATCCGATCCAAGAATATGGTGTTGCAGCCAATCCTGTAAAAAATGCATGGTTTCCATCGTGATATGGGCATTTCCGCTATGCAGTTTTTGCTGCAAAGTAACCGCAGTATTCACCAGGTCGCTGTGTTCATGTTTATGGGTTTCTGAATTTGGATAATCATATCTCAGCATCAGTTGCTCTTCAGTCTCGAAATGAAAACCCGTATATTGGATAACCCTGTCGAGCACCTTAGCCATTATTTCGCTGGCATCGCCCGCCAGCATATGGTTGTGCAGGCCGTTAATAAGCTGGACAAGTTTTTGGTGTTGTTGGTCGATTTCTTCTATGCCAACGGCAAGTTGGTCGCTCCAAGTGATTAAAGACATGTCGTATTACCCCTCTAGTAAATGTGCCGTTAATTAAATTCGAATTGGACTGATTGCACCGCGTAATAGGTGTCGGCGTGCGCGGGCGGGTAGCACCCGTATCTTACTCCGGGTTGAATATTTACCCTAATCGGATTGAGGTAACCGCGATTACTGTAAACAGGGTTCGCGCAGGCATTACCGAAGGGACAAAGCGGGATACCTTCACTCCTGACTATGGGACGGCTTTAGCCAACGACCGGAATTTTTCTTCAATACTAGGCACCAGGCTTTTATCCAGCGTAAACATCACGACGTGGTCGCCTTCTTCAAAAACCGTGTCATGGTGTATCGAGATGGCGTCATTATTGCGAATTAATGCGCCCAATACGATGCCTTCCGGCAATTTGACGGTATCGACTTTACGCCCGACCACGGAGTTTTCGCCATTACCCTTATGGGCGACCGCTTCAATCGCTTCGGCGGTGCCGTTGCGCAACAGGCTGATCTGCGCGACATCGCAACGCCGCACATGCTTGAGTATGCTGCCCAGTGTTTCGACATTGGGCAGGACGGCAAGATCGATGCCGGTGCCCGGCAATAATTTGTTGTAATACAGATGGTTGAGTACGCAGATAGCCTTGCGTGCGCCGTGCGCTTTCGCCAGCGATGCGGAAATAATATTCTCGCCGTCGTTATCGGTAATTGCGCAAAACAGGTCGGTTTTATCAATGGACTCCTCAAGCAGCAGAGTTTCATCGCCGCAATCGCCTTGCAGCACGATGGTGCTGCCCAGGTCGTTGGCGATTTTTTTAACGCGCTTGGGATCGCGTTCAATGATTTTTACATAATGGTCTTTTTCCAGCGCCTGCGCCAAACGCTTGGCGATATGTCCGCCCCCGGCAATGATAATCCGCTTCAGCGGTTTTTCCAGGCAGCCCATATCCTTTAACAAGCGCCGCACTTCCAATCTGGGCGCAAAGAAAAATACCTCGTCATCGGCGACTATCATCGCTTCGCCGTTCGTCGGCAGTGCGATCCCGTCCCGGAAAATTGCGACGACGCGAATCCTGCCTTCGGTCAATCGTCCTTTCAGGGTTTTTATTTTCTTTCCGGTTAAAAATCCGCCCGCCACCACTTTAACCGAAAACAGCCGCACCAGACCATCGGCAAAATCGGAAACATGCAAAACGCCGGGCAGTTCGATCAGGTTGCGGATCGATTCCATAACGCTTTGTTCGGGACTGATGACGATGTCGATAGGAATGCCCTCAGGCCCGAACAATTTCGGGTTTTTCAGGTAATC
>SCST01000910.1 GCA_004299465.1 Methylovulum sp.
AGACGAAGTGTTTCTCAGCTTTCCTTGTATCAACAAAAATGGGACGTCATCAAAGGAGCAATAGCTATGAACTTTAAACAACAACTTCTTTATTCGTACGGATAACGCGAAAGTCGTGTATTTATAGACAAGAAATATTTAAGTGATAAACAAGTTCTAAAAGCTATTTATGATTTCGTTATATGCATCACTCTCTTCTCTCAAAATACGCCTTTAAAATTTCTTTGGCAATAGGAGCTGCCACATTTGATCCTTCTCCTGACTCTTCAACCAACACCGTCAAGATTATTTCCGGTTTTTCAAACGGCGCAAAGACGGTAAACCATGCGTGGGGAAGATTTGACTCCACATGGGATTGGGCAGTGCCGGTTTTGCACCCGACCGCTATTTTTTCGTTTTTAACGACGAAGTTGAAAAACGGCCAACCAGTGCCTCCAGTTTTACCTTCTGAATCGGCGGGCAGGCATACTTTTTTCATACCACGTTGTACAATGTCAATGGTTTTTTGAGAAAGGGGGAGTTTGGTACAGAGTCCCTTTGTCGTCTTTTTTACCAGCGGTTGGCACAGATATCCGCCATTGGCAAATGCTGCCGCGGCGCGGTTTATCTGTAGAGGAGTGGTAAGCAGATACCCTTGTCCAATTGAAAGATTATAGGTGTCGCCCAAAAACCAGCCTTCGTGTAAAACTTCTTTTTTCCAAAACCGCGTGGGGATAAGCCCTTCCTCGTCGAGTAATACACTCCCTGTTTGTGCACCAAAACCAAAGCGCTTTGCCCACGACGCTATTTTCTCCTCTCCGAGTTTTTCTCCGGTTTTATAGAAAAAAATGTCGTTAGATCGTTTGAGCGCAGAAACAATATTAAGCATGCCTTCGGTTTTGCCATACTGCAAGAAATACCAGTTGCCAAAGGTATGTTTTCCGGCCGAAATTGTGCCGATGTCTTCTATAATTGTTTTTTCGTTAATCGCTCCTTCTTCAAGTGCCCCGGCCGCA
>SCST01000476.1 GCA_004299465.1 Methylovulum sp.
ACACCACCCCTCAATTAAAATAATAAAGCTCAAAAATTACCCTGAAACCAACTTTTAACTTTAACCATCCACCCTTCGCCGTCGGCATCGATACTCCTGCCTATGCCTTGATGGTCTTTGCCGTACATTAATAAACCCACTCCGGTAGAGTGTACCGGGTTCCTGACTACTTCCGTCAAACCGGTAACATTCTCCGGGCCGCCCATCCGAACCGGCATATGGAAAATTTCTTCCGCCAATTCGATCAGTCCCATCACCTTTGAACTGCCGCCGGTCAAGACTATGCCGGCGGCAATCAATTCTTCATTGCCGCTGCGCCTGATTTCGGCCTGCACCAGCAGCATCAATTCTTCGTAACGCGGCTCGATGATTTCCGCGAGGTTTTGCGTCGAAATCTTGCGCGGCGCCCTGTCGCCGATGCTCGGCACTTCGATGACGCCGTCAACGCTGGCCAATTGCGTTAAGGCACAGGCATATCTGCGTTTAATGTCTTCCGCATTAACGGTAGGCGTGCGCAATGCGACGGCTATATCATTCGTGACCTGGTCGCCCGCTATCGGTATCACCGCCGTATGCTTGATCGCACCTTCGACGAAAATGGCAATATCGGTCGTACCGCCGCCCATATCGATCAAGCAAACGCCCAATTCTTTTTCATCTTCGGTCAATACCGAATTACACGACGCCAACTGCTCCAGCACGATGTCTTCAACTTCCAGGCCGCAGCGGCGTATGCACTTGATAATATTCTGCGAGGCGCTGACACTGCCCGTCACCATATGCACCTTGGCTTCCAGGCGTATGCCGGACATCCCTATAGGCTCCTTGATGCCGTCCTGGAGATCGATAACAAACTCCTGCGGCAGGATATGCAATATTTTCTGGTCGGCCGGGATCGCGACGGCGCGCGCGGAATCGATCACGCGGTCGATGTCGTATTGCGTGACCTCCTTATCCTTGATCGCCACGACGCCGTGCGAATTAAGGCTTCGGATATGGCTGCCGGCAATGCCTGCAAACACCGATTTAATCTGGCATCCGGCCATTAACTCAGCCTCTTCGATGGCCCGTTGTATCGATTGCACGGTCGATTCCAGGTTAACGACGACGCCTTTTTTAAGGCCACGCGATGGCGACGTGCCTATGCCGATCACTTCTATGCCACCATCACTGGTGAGTTCTCCTACAATAGCCGCGACCTTGGAGGTACCTATATCCAGGCCGACTATCAAATTACGTTCTGTTCTGTTTCTTGCCATTTTCTTCACTCTATTGTTCTAGCGCGCATCTGTTTTAAGTTCCTGGTTTGCCGTATCCTCTGGAGCATCGTTGTTGCTCCAGTCTATCTCCGCCGCGTCAGGCCGCCATGAGACGGCATAACCGTTGGGATAGCGCAAATCAGCTACAGCCATCGCATCAATCTGCTCAGGCTTTAATACCGTCAGGGTTTTCAAAAAACGTTGTAATTTTTTTAATTGTTCGTCACGCCCCAACAGTATCACCAGCCCTGTTGTCAATTTGATCTTCCATGCCCAACGGTCATTAACATTAAACTCCGCCAATTCCATAGCCTGATCCGCTAATGCCGTTTTAATACCCTTCATAATTTCCAGCACTTTCATTTGTTGCTGGGCAGGTCCCGTCAATACCGTCAAATGTTGGTGCTGTGCTATCGACTTCGGTGTAAATATCACGCCCTGTTCAGTCATCAGGCTGTCCTGTCCCCAACGCACGTAAGGTTTCTTTTCGCGAATCTTGATATCGATCGCATCGGGCCAGATCCGCTTGACCGCGACGGTTTCCACCCACGGCAACGTCGAAACCGCCTGATGTATCGCCTGCATGTCCGCTTCAAAAAAACCGGTCGTCACCAACGGCTCCAATGCGGTTCTTATCTCATCCTTACCGAGATACTGGAACACGCCTTCGGTCCGCACATATTTAACGGGTAATGACGCCAGCTTAAGGTGGAATTTTACTTTGCCGTTTTTATAAGCAAACAGTCCCACCAGCCCTGCTAATACCAACAAACCGATCAACAGGATTTTTACGCTGCCCTTGTCCATCAGGCCAGACTGGTTTCCAGTATTCGCCAGACCAACGCATCGAACGCCATACCCGCCTGTTTGGCCGCCATCGGCACCAGGCTGTGATCGGTCATGCCCGGTACGGTATTTATTTCAATCAACTGGTACTGCCCGTTTTCATCGATAAACACATCGACCCTGGCCCAGCCTTTGACGCCGACCACATCGCCCGCAGTCACCGCCAGTTTTCTCAGCGCCGCTTCCTGGTCCAGGCTCAAACCGCAAGGGCAGTGGTATTGCGTCGTCGTAGCGTTGTATTTGGCTTCGTAATCATAAAAGGTACGCGGCGTTTCCAGGCGAATAACCGGCAAAGCCTCGTCTTGCAATAGCCCAACGGTATATTCCTTGCCCGCGACCCAACGCTCGGCATAGACATCGCAATTAAATTCCGCCGCCGTATGCAAGGCCTGCAACAATTCATCTGGGTTATTCGCCTTGCTCATGCCAATACTGGAACCTTCCTGCGCCGGCTTGACGATAACGGGGAATCCCAGTTTGGCGATGCAATCGTCCAGGTCATCGGCATTTTTCAAGACCTGCCATTGCGGCGTAACCAGCCCGTAACCCTGCCAGCACAACTTGGTCCTGAGCTTATCCATCGTCAGCGCCGACGCCATCACGCCGCTGCCGGTGTACGGAATCCCCATCGCCTCCAGAACGCCCTGCAGCACACCGTCTTCACCGCCGCGTCCGTGAATAATGTTAAATACACGGTCTGCTTTGATACCGCTTAATGCCGCTATAGGGCTGCCGGTCACATCGATCGCTACGGCATCGACACCGTTATTTTTCAACGCACTGTAAACGGCTGCGCCGCTTCTTAGCGAAACCTCACGTTCTGCTGACGAACCGCCCATCAGCACCGCAACGCGGCCAAATTGCCCCGGATTCTTAAACACGTTCACCTACCCTACAAACCTCTGTCTGCAATACAACCCCCTGCTTTTCCTCAACCTGACGTTGAACATACTCTATTAACGCTTCAATTTCCGCGGCCGCGGCATTACCGGTATTGACAATAAAATTGGCATGCTTGGTGGATACGCAGGCACCGCCTATCGCATAGCCTTTTAATCCCGATTGCTCTATCAATCTTGCCGCATAATCGCCCGCCGGGTTTTTAAATACCGACCCGCAACTGGGCTGGTTAGTCGGCTGGGTTTTTGCGCGCTTTTCCAGCAATTCCCTGATTTTCTGCTGGCTAGTCGCGGCGTCCCCCGGCGTCGGCATCAACAGCGCGGACAGGAACCATTCGCCGTCGCAGCCTTTGACCGAGCGGTAAGCAATCTTAAAATCCTCGGGACGCCGCTGTATCACATTACCGGCCTTATTCACCATATCGACCTGTTTAACAATGCCCCAGGTTTCGCCGCCGAACGCGCCGGCGTTCATTTTCAACGCACCACCCATCGTTCCGGGGATGCCGGCCAGGAATTCCGCGCCAACCAGGCCTTGTTCGCCGCAAAAACGCGCGACATGCGCACAAGGCACGCCGGCTTCGACATAAACCGAGCCGTCATCGGCCAAATGCATTTCTTTCAAGCGCCCTTTCGTGTTAATAACCGTGCCGCGTATGCCGCCGTCCCTGATCAATAAATTACTGCCCAGGCCCATCCAGAACACCGGCTCATCGGCGGGCAGCCCTTTGACGAATTCAATCAAGTCCTGCCTATCCCCTGGAATATAAAGCCGGTCGGCAGGGCCGCCGACGCGCCAACTGGTGTATTTCGCCAGAGGTTCATTGTGCAATAACCGCCCTTTCATCGCCGTCAACCCGCCAACGCTTCAGCCAGGAGCTGCGGAAGCTGCGCGGCAATTTGCCCGACGTTGCCGGCGCCCATCGTTAAAATGACATCACCGGCTTCGACGATACCCGCCAATATCGTCGGCAATTCTTCAAAGACATCGACAAATACCGGATCAACCTGCCCACGCACACGGATGGCGCGGCTTAACGCCCTACCGTCGGCACCGGGAATCGGCGCTTCACCTGCGGCATACACTTCCATCAGGATCAACACATCGACAGTAGACAAAACGTGTACGAAGTCTTCGAACAAGTCACGGGTCCGCGAATAACGATGCGGCTGGAATACGACGACCGAACGCTTGCCCGGCCATGCCTGGCGCAACGCTTCCAGGGTCGCCGCGATTTCGCGTGGGTGATGGCCGTAATCATCAACCAGCGGCAGCGCGCCTAGTTCGGGGAAAGTCACCGTCGTATGCTGAAAGCGTCGGCCCACGCCTTTAAACGCGCCCAGGCTTTTAATGATGGCCGCATCATCGACGTTCAGCTTGGTCGCGACGGCAATAGCGGCCAACGCATTCAGCATATTGTGCCAACCCGGCATATTCAGCGTAACGCGCAGCACCGGATAAGCACCGCGCCGCACTACGCTAAACGATGTCTGTAAGCCGTCCTGTTTTATATCGATTGCCCGCACATCGGCGTCTTCATCGACGCCGTAGGTCGTGACCGGTTTGGAGATCAACGGCAGAATCTCTTTGATGCCGTCATCATCGAGGCACAGCACCGCGAGTCCGTAAAACGGCAAATGGTGTAAAAACTCTATGAAGGTATCTTTTAAGCGCTGGTAACTGTTTTGATAGGTCGCCATGTGATCCTGGTCGATATTCGTGACCACGGCGATCATCGGCTGCAAATACAAAAACGACGCATCGCTCTCATCCGCTTCGGCAACCAGGTAATGGCCCAAGCCGAGCTTGGCATTGCTACCGGCGCTGTTTAAACGCCCGCCGATTACGAAAGTGGGGTCCAGCCCGCCTTCTGCGAGCAAGCTTGCCGTTAAACTGGTCGTCGTGGTTTTTCCATGCGTGCCGGCGACGGCAATGCCGAACCTGAAACGCATCAATTCCGCGAGCATTTCGGCTCTCGGAATAACCGGCACCCTTTTAAAATAGGCTTCATCAATTTCTTCGTTACTGCGGTCTATCGCACTCGATGCGACGACGACATCCGCCTCAGCTATATTTTCGCGCCGGTGGCCGATCGTAATCTTTACGCCCAATCCGGCCAATCGCTGCGTCGCCGGGCCGTCTTTAATATCCGAACCCGACACTTGGTAGCCCAGGTTCGATAAGACTTCCGCGATGCCGCTCATGCCGGTCCCGCCGATGCCGACAAAATGTATGCGCTCGATATTGCCGAGCGCCTGGACGGGGGGCTTGGTATGCGGAATATTCATAAACCGGCCTCCGCTATGCAAACATCCGCAACCGCTTCCGTCGCATCCAGCCGCGCACATTGCTTTGCCGCTTCGCCCAGCGCATCCAGGTGATGGATCGCTTCGGTAATATGGGCCGCCAGCGTCGAAGCGTTCAAGTCCTTCTGCATCAACAGCATGCCTGCACCGGCATCGGTTAGATACTTGGCATTCGCCGTTTGGTGATCATCGATAGCACCGGGCAACGGGATAAAAATGGCCGGTATGCCGATAGCGGCGACTTCGCTGACCGTCATCGCGCCGGCCCTGCATATCACCATATCCGCCCACTGATAGGCGGCGACCATATCGTCAAAAAATGCGCTCACTTCGGCATTAACGCCCAAGGCTTTATAGCGTTCCGTAACCTGGGCCAGCATCGCAGCACCGCTCTGGTGCTTTATCCGTATGCCGCTTAATTGCGCGGCCGCTTCCGGAACCACTTCATTTAATATCTGGGCACCCTGGCTGCCGCCGACGACTAAAATATTGACCGCCTGCCCGGCCGCTTTGCCACCGGCACCAGGCCGGTTCAAAAACTGTTTTCTCAGTGGGTTGCCGGTGCATTGCGCATGTACCGCCGGTTTAAAGCTGCCTGGAAACGCTTCCAATACCTGTTTAGCCATGCGCGCCAGCAGGCGGTTTGTCGTGCCGGGTACCCGGTTTTGCTCATGAATCACCAAGGGTATACCCAATAATTTCGCCATCAGCCCGCCTGGGCCGGCGACAAAGCCGCCCATGCCCAGCACGACATCGGGCTTGCGCCGGCGCAATATCGCCCCGGCCTGCACACAGGCCTTAAGCAATTTGAACACGGCAGCGATTTTGGACGGCAAGCCTTTGCCGCGCACACCGGCGACCGACAGCCAGTCTATCTCGATACCGTGTTCGGGGATGACACGGCTTTCCAGGCCTTTTTGCGTGCCCAGCCAGCTGATTTGCCAGCCTTTTTCCGCCAGCAACTGCGCAACCGCCAAGGCCGGGAAAACATGCCCGCCGGTGCCGCCGGCCATAATTACAATACGCTTAGCCATGTTTCGCCTTAATCCTTACACGCGGTGCGGGTATCGCATTGGCGTTGGCTTCTGTTATTTCGCTATGAACCCGGAACAGCAGCGCTACCGCGCAACACATAATCATCATACTGCCGCCGCCATAACTCATTAACGGCAACGTCAATCCTTTAGTCGGCAACATGCCCATATTGACGCCCATATTGACGAAGGCCTGGAAACCGAACCAGATGCCCAATCCATAGGCGATATAGGCCGAAAACTCTTCGCCGGCCTGCTCGGCTTTCGCGCCTATCTGGAAGGCGCGCCATATCAGCAACGCGAACAGGCCGACAACGGTCACAACGCCCAATAAACCCAGTTCTTCGGCTATCACCGAGAACAGGAAATCGGTATGCGCTTCAGGCAGGTAAAACAATTTCTGGATACCGCTGCCGAGACCTACGCCCAATACTTCGCCGCGACCGAATGAAATAAGCGCCTGCACCAACTGGAAGCCGGTATTCAGCGGATCGGCCCACGGATCCATGAAACTGGTTACCCTGAGCATACGGTAAGGCTCGTAAATCACCAACAGCATCGCCGGCACCGCAAGCCCTGCAAACAATATCCCAAAATGCAATAATTTTGCTCCCGCCAAAAACAGGATGCCCATCGCTATCATCAAGATAACGACGGCCGAACCAAAATCCGGCTCCATCAATAACAACACGCTGGCGATTAAAAACAGCAACAAAGGCTTAGCTAGTCCAAACGCCGATTCGCGCAAGGATTTTTGATGCCGGGTGACGTACCCCGCCATATAAATCACGGCAAAAAACTTGACCACTTCCGAAACCTGTATCCTTAATCCGCCCAGCGATAACCAGCGCGTGCTGCCGTTAACTTTTACGCCCAAGCCCGGCACCAAGACGATAACCAGCAATAACAATCCCGCTATAAACAGCAAAGGCCCTATTTTTTCCCAGTGCCGCATCGGGACCGTTGCAATAGTGCCGCCCAACACACCGCCTAACGCGATATGTATCAATTGCTTGAGCGGATAATTCCAGATATTGTCGAGCAGTTTCGGGCCCAGGTGTATCGATGACGACGCCACCATGATATAGCCGATAAACAACAGGCTTGAGCAAATAGCCAGCAACAGGGGATCGACATGGAAGCGGCCAACCCGTGACACTTTGATATTCCTGTTCATATCCATCTCATCACCCCGCCAACGCCAGTACGGCTTTGGTAAATTTGTTGCCCCTGTCCTGGTAATTTTTATACTGGTCAAGGCTCGCACAAGCCGGCGACAGCAAGACGCTATCGCCGTTTTCGGCTATGCCTGCGGCAATCTGCACCGCCTGCACCATGTTTTCAGCGGCATAGACCGGCACCGACGAATCCTTCAGCGCCAGCTCTATCAACGGCGCATCCTTGCCCATCAAGACCACGCTTTTGGCTTTTTCCCGGATCGCCGGCGTTAACTCATTCATATCGGCGCCCTTGGCATCGCCGCCGGCAATAAGAATCACTTTACGTGCGTAGCCTTCCAGCGCGGCAACGCAGGCACCGATATTGGTCGCCTTCGAATCATTGACCCAGGTAACGCCGCGTATTTCGGCGACACGCTGCATCCTGTGCTCCAAGCCTTTAAATTTGCGCAGCGCCGTGCACATGGCCTGTTCGTCGAGACCTACCGCCGCGCCCAGCGCCAATGCCGCCAGCGCATTGGCGGCGTTATGCCGGCCTTCCAGCGGCAATGCCGTAAGCGGCATCAGCGCGTTTTCGCCGTGCATCAAATATTCAGCGCCATCCCTGTCAGCAAGATAGAAATCCGCCGCTTTTTTAATCGAGAATGTGTAAGTCCGGCGGGCTGCATCCTGCATCGCACTGACAATCGGGTCGTCGGCATTGATCACCATGACACCGTTGCCGTTAAAGATTCTTTGTTTTTCCTGTGCATATTCGGCGATGTCGGCATGCCGGTCCAAATGATCCGCCGAAACGTTCAACACCGTCGCCGCAGCCGCATTCAACACCGCCGTTCTTTCGAGCTGAAAGCTCGATAATTCCAACACATACAGGTCGGCATGCTGTTCTATCAAATCCAGCGCCGGGATGCCCAGGTTACCGCCGACGGCAACCCGTTTGCCGGCCGCCTTTGCCATATCGCCGAGCATGGTCGTAACCGTGCTTTTACCGTTGGAACCGGTAATGGCAATAATCGGCACAGCAACGGAACAGGTGAACAAATCAATGTCACTGACTATTTTCGAGCCGTTGGCAATCGCCTTCATAATCGGCTTTTCA
>SCST01000477.1 GCA_004299465.1 Methylovulum sp.
GAAAAAAATAACGGACAGCCCGAGAAAACCGGCCGCAATCAGCATCGCCATTTGCGTGCGCGCACCGGCGGAAAAATTGACCATCGTCCGGCTGAAACCGCCCGCCACCGGCATGCCTCCCGATGTCGCGGCGACCAGGTTGGCGACCCCCAACGCAATCAATTCCTGGTTCGGGACAATCTTTTGGCCGCGTAAATTGGCCGTCACTTTGGCAATCGCAACACTTTCCACATAAGCGATTAAGGCGATAAACGCGGCATAAGGCGCCAGCAGGTGCCATTTTTGCAGGCCGATAAAACCTATGCTTAATTCGGGAAAGCCGGAAGGGATATGGCCTACCACGGCAACCTGCTGTTCAGCCAGGTTAAAGCGGTTAACAGCCAGCGTCGCCAATATCACCGTCAGCAACGGCCCGCATTTACTGATCGCAGTCACCAGCGATAACCTCGCACCCGTTCTTTTAAGCAGCTCGGTCACCGGTTTGCCGAAAAATACCAGTAAGCCTAACGAAACCATGCTGATCAGCAAGGTAGCGGCATCGATGCCTGACAAGTAACGACTGTAACAGGGCATATCGACGCCGCATGACGGCGCTTTCAAACCGGCCAGTTGCGGCAGCTGGCTGCCGATAATCAGCAATGCCGCACCACTGGTGAAACCCGCCAGCACAGGGTGGCTGATGAAGTTAACCAATCCACCCATGCGCAGCAAGGCCATCAGCAGCATCATTAAGCCGCTTTCCGCCGACAGGATCAACGCGCTTTGCACAGGAGCGCCCAACGCGGTAATTTCCGGTGCAGTCAGGGTGCCGGCAATCATGATTGCCGCAATCGAAACCGGCCCTACCGATAAGGTCCGGCTCGTACCCAGCAGCGCATACGCTATCGGCGGCAGGATGCTGGCATAAAGCCCAAGTTGCGGCGGCAAGCCTGCCAATATCGCATAGGCGATGCCTTGCGGCACCAACAGGATCGCGGTAATGACGCCGGCAAACAAATCATCGTTAATATCCTGGCGACTGTAGGTCTTCAGCCAACCGACAATAGGAAAAAACTGCGCCAGGCGTGACATATTAAAGGGTGTATAAAGCATTGCGCTTGTTATCCTCGTTCCCACGTTCCTCATCCGTCGTTATACGCAAGCCAAGCCCACAGTAAGTAGAGTACGCATTTTGTTGCATAAAGGCGGACGTGGACGTGGTCACTATAAGAAAGGCAAGCAAAGCTTGCGCTTCGGCCTCTATTCTTCGTTCATAAAACGCTGGGCATAGGATTCCCGATGTGGAATATCGATACGGTAACCCTTCAGCATTAAGTGCCAGTACAACCACGGAAAGCCGGTTGTTTTACCCCACCACCAGATAAAACGGTTTTTCCTGGGGTCCAGCAATGGAAAAGACGGTGTTACCTTGCCGGCATAGGAAAACTCCGCCAGCATTACCGTGTTCAATGATGTGGTCAATGGGCAGGAACCGTAACCGTCATAACCTTCAACCGGCGACTTGCTGCTCATCAGGCCAAGAATATTATCAACCACAACCGGGACTTGTTTGCGCACCGCGGCCGCAGTCTTGGCATTAGAGGTTGAACCGGCATCGCCTAAACCGAAAATATTGCTGTATTTATTGTGCTGCAAGGTCCTGTCGTTGACATCAACCCAACCGGCCGCATTCGCCAAAGGACTTTGCTTGATGAAATCCGGCGCACTTTGCGGCGGCGTGACATGAATCATATCGAAGGCTTTTGTCACTTGCTGCTTGTTGCCGTCGCTATCGGTCACATCAAAAGTCGCCGTTTTTGCCGGCCCGTCTATAGCGACCAGGTTACAGTTAAAACTGGTTTTGGCACCGTAGCTGTCGACGACTTTGCTCAAGGCTTTGGCGAAAAACGGTACGCCGAACAGCACGGCTCCGGCATTACAGAACTCAATCGTGAATTTATCCAGGATGCCTTTTTTACGGAATCGGTCCGCTGCCAGGTACATGATTTTTTGCGGCGCACCGGCGCATTTAATCGGCATCGGCGGTTGCGTAAATAATGCCGTGCCCGATTCCAGGCTGTTGATGCATTCCCAGGTATATTCAACGGTGTCCGGCGAATAATTGCTGCAGACATTGTTTTTGCCCAGCGTTTCCCGCAAGCCCTGGATCTTGTCCCAATCCAGCTGCAAACCGGGACAAACGACCAGGTAGTCATAGCCGATCGTATCGCCGGAACGTAAGGTGATGATATTGTCATCGGGCTGGAAGGTTTCGGCGTAATCTTTAATCCACTTGACCGAGGGATGGATTAAGTCTGCCTCATTTTTTGTCGTCTGTTTCAAGGTATAAGCGCCGCCGCCTATAATCGTGAAACCAGGCTGGTAATAATGTTTTTCGGATGGCTCGACAATCGCAATATCGATAGTCGCGTTTTGCCTGCGCATGTTGTTGGCGACCGATACGCCTGCCGCGCCGCCGCCGATGATTAATACAGTATGGTGTTGCTGTGACATAATTCCTCCGAGTTGTTTGAGTCATGTAGGGTACGCGCCGCGTACCTTTTTAGGGAGCCGATGATCGTTTTGAAAAAGTGCGCGGTACCCTCTGGGGCAGTGTGCGTACCCTACTCAACGTTCCCGGCTTACTTTTCACCTAAAAAGCGCGTTAAGTCAACCCATTAAACCAGAGTTTTTTGCCACGCTTCAAAACCGCCGGCCATCGACAGCACATTGGTGTAACCCAATAATTGCATCGTTTGCGCCGCGAAAGCCGAACGCCCGCCGGTGCGGCAATAAATCAGCACCGCCTTGGATTTATCCGCCAATTCAGGTACGCCGGCAATTTTAAATTCCAACACGCCGCGCGGCAGCAGCACGGCATTATCAACATGCCCGGCGGCATATTCGTTTTCCTCACGGACATCGAGCAGGACAATATTGCCTTCCGTCAGCAATTTCTTGGCCGTTGTTACATCGACTTCAGTAATGTGTTGCTTGGCCTCGGCAACCAGGTCCTGCGTGCTGAACTCGCGGCGAAACGGAGGCGTCGCATCTCTAAGCGCTACGGCATCCTGGCGTTCATTTTCATCGAGACCGCAATAACGGTTGGCCGGCACCGCTTCATCGATCAAGCGCGGCTTAGGCAAATTCAGGTTCGCCATAATCTCGATAAACTCATCGCGCGACTTTCCGGCCAGACGAGGGTTCGTCGTGCGCTCCTGGATGATGCTGCTGACCCAGCGCTGCTGGTAATCATGGCCCGGATAAACCAGGGTTTCATCGGGCAGGGTAAACAGGCGTTGCGTAATGCAGTCATAAAGCGCGCCGGCATCGCCGCCCTGGAAATCGGTGCGGCCACAACCGCCGATGAATAACGAATCGCCGCTGAACAAGCGGTCGCGCCATAACAGGGAAATACTGCCGCGGGTATGGCCGGGCGTTGCAATCACTTTAATCTGCTCGCCGTCGCCGAATTCAAAAATATCGCCGTCCTTAATCTGGATGTCCGCCGCTTCAGCGCCGCACAAATGGCTGACCGCGGTTTGCGCGCCCAGGCGCTGGCGCAATAGTCCCCCGGCCGTAATATGGTCGGCATGGACATGGGTTTCCAACGTGTATTTAAGCCGCAAATCATAGCGTTCCAGCAAAGCGATATAGTCATCGATATGGGTATTGACGGGATCGATAAAGACCGCGTCTTTACTGGCCGGGTCAGCAATTAAATAGGTATAGGTCCAGGTCTCTTGATCAAATAACTGTTTGAAAATCATCACATCTCTCCGGTAGTGGTTTCGAGTAAAAACAAGTGTTACGAGCTTAAAAGCAAAGGCTATGCCATGATTACAAGCCTCATATATTGGCCGGTTTATGCGGTGTCGCACGCCTTGTTTTGTTTCAATGAAACATTATTACGTTTCATTGAAACAACTTGAGACAGATTGCTTATGAAACATCGCCATCTGCACCGGCAGTAGTATGGCTGGCCCAGATTAATACGATTAGGGTTTGGAGGATAGAAATTGATTCAACATAAACCGACCGCCTACTATGCCGGACAGGGCATGTTGCCCCATCCGCAAGGTTTATCGCAGGGTTCAAGATAGCTGTAATGTCAAAACATTTGGAACGGGGTTGAAAACCCCGTCCCGCGTATGGGCATGATTGAAGCGCTAATGGAATTAGCGCTTAGATGGGAATGTTAAAAGACAGGGAGCAACACCGGATTCCCGTCCGGAAAGCCGGGAATGCCAAAACTCAGGCGGATTTTCTATATCCTTCAACAAAACCGGCGGCATTCAGCAGGTCTTCAACACCCGCATCGAGAATAACCAGCCCCATTTTGCTGCAAAACCTCCTTTCCTTGTCCGTAGGGTTTTTATTCAGCACCCATCCTCTCGGCTCGGCGGCGTCATAACTGATGTCACTCATAACCATGCGCTCGGAATCCCGGTTTAACGGCATACCGATAAATAAATACTGCTTGCCTTTACGGTACGCTTTAAGAAAATCGGG
>SCST01000810.1 GCA_004299465.1 Methylovulum sp.
ATCAAGATTGTGAATTTTAGGAGGGATTTGATTGGCAAATTCAACGATTGCGGCTTTGAGAATTTTTTCCAGTGCCTGGTGACAGCAATAGACGGCCATAGAATAACGGCTTCCGTCGTAAAGATACAACGCATCATCGTAATGTTCTTTGGCTTGGAGAAGCCATGGTTTTGTTTCTTCCTTCATGAGATGAGTATAGCATATTCTGTGTTTACTGGTATGGTTTGTTCCACGCATTTTCTTTTCGAAGCCCGGTTTTTTTGTGGTACAATCCTCTCATGTTAGAAGTCGGGATTGTAGGCCTCCCAAACGCAGGGAAAAGCACATTATTTAATGCCCTTCGCAAAGCTCAGGGTAAACTGGCACAGACCGGAAGCTATCCTTTCACCACGATTGAGCCGAATGTCGGTGTGGTGCCGGTGCCGGACGAACGGCTTACTCACTTAGCAAATATTGTTGAACAAGAAGAAGGCATCAGACCTCCAATAGTTCCCGCGACCGTGGAGTTTGTGGATATTGCCGGACTCGTCAAAGGGGCGGCGGAGGGGGAAGGGTTGGGCAATAAATTTCTTTCACACATTCGCGAAGTAGACGTCATTTGCCACGTCACACGATATTTTACTGATCCCAATGTCATGCATGTGGCGGGAGAGATTGATCCTCAACGGGACCAGAGCATTATCGAAACAGAACTAATTCTCGCTGACTTACAGACGTTAAATAAGCAAGTGGAAACACGAGGGGTAAAGGACAAGGCAACACTCCGAAGGTGGGAACTTATCCAAACACTAAAAATTGCCCTTGATAGCGGCAAGCCGGCGCGTGATGTGATTCCTCCAGGTGATGTGGATGACCGGATGTTAGTCAAAGACTTGCAACTCCTTACAATGAAACCAGTTCTGTATGTTGCCAATGTTTCTGAAGATCAGCTTGCTTCTGTCATCCCCGCGAAGGCGGGGATCCATGATCGGCATATGAAAATCCATGGATGGATTCCCGATCAGGTCGGGAATGACAGCCTTATTATTTCAGCCAAGATAGAGGCGGAACTGGCGAGTTTACCAGAAAGCGAGCAGAGAGAATACCTCAAATCGCTTGGTTTGGAAGCTTCAGGATTAGATCGGCTGATCAAAAAAGCCTACGAAATGTTGGGTCTTATTTCCTTTTTGACCATGGGA
This sequence comes from Methylovulum sp., assembly GCA_004299465.1. GTDB lineage: Bacteria > Pseudomonadota > Gammaproteobacteria > Methylococcales > Methylomonadaceae > Methylovulum. The sequence continues at coordinate 1,179 of SCST01000810.1, forward strand.
GTCAAAGAGGTGCGTGCATGGACCATTACAAAAGGCACCAAGGCGCCTCAAGCCGCTGCAGTTATTCACACGGATTTTGAGAAGAAATTTATAAAAGCCGAGGTTATTTCCTTTGATGATCTGATTGCTGTCGGAAGCCGAAAAAAGGCACAGGAGTTGGGCAAACTGCGTCTGGAAGGCCGAGAGTATGAGATGACTGACGGAGACGTGGTTGAGTTTAAGATCGGAACATGATATCATGCTTCCTATTATGATGCGACAGTACGAGCTTATGGTGGTCTTTCGGCCTGATTTTGATACAAAACAACGGGACGAAGCACTACGTAAACTCATTGGTTCAGTGAAGGTAATAGAGGTTACGGATTTGGGGAAAAAACGGCTCGCGTACCCCATTGCAAAACACGAAGAAGGTATCTATGTATTGGCGAAGTTGGAAGGGGAGGCGCTTAAGGTGGGGGATATTGAGAAGCAGGCACGACTTGTGCCCGATGTGATCCGATATCTCTTAACCGCGACGAAATAACATGGCATCGAGGAGTTTAAACAAAGTGTTGCTTATTGGCAATTTGACGCGTGATCCGGAGCTTCGCTACACCCCGACAGGGGCGGCAGTGTGCACGTTGGGGCTTGCGACCAACAGGTATTGGAC